>CAZNMB010000015.1:0-878 GCA_964574095.1 uncultured Dehalococcoidia bacterium | reverse complement strand
GGCCACCTTCGAGCTGACCCAGTATGACCGGCTGTTCTATCTCGGTGATCCGATTGACTTCGTCGGCATCAAGTACGGCGAGAGCATCGACTTCATCGAGGTCAAGACCGGCAGGTTCCGGCTCACCGATGACGAGAGGAAGCTGCGCGAGCTGATCGAGGACGGGCGCGTGAAGTACGTACCGCTGCTCGTCGAGCGCATCGGCATCGCCGAAGAGGTGGACACAGGATACTAGGCAGACGCGACGCGCTCCCTGGTTCGCCTTCCATCACCGAAAGTCGCACGCCGCTGAGGCATCCAGCGCCCCAAGGCCAATCCCATGACATCATTCAAGATACACTCCGACTTCGGCCTGACAGGCGACCAGCCCCAGGCCGTCGACAAGCTGGTGGAGGGGCTCAAGCAGGGCTACCCAAGGCAGACCCTTCTCGGCGTCACCGGCAGCGGCAAGACCTTCACCATGGCCAACGTCATCGAGCGAGTGCAGCGCCCTACCCTGGTCATCGCGCACAACAAGACACTGGCCGCACAGCTCTGCTCCGAGTTCCGCGATTTCTTCCCCGACAGCGCCGTGGAGTACTTCGTCAGCTACTACGATTATTACCAGCCCGAAGCCTACATGCCTCGCACGGACACGTACATCGAGAAGGAGATCGACGTCAACGACGAGATTGACAAGCTGCGCCACGCAGCGACCCGCTCGCTGTTCACGCGGCGCGACGTCTTGATCGTGGCCTCCGTCTCCTGCATCTACGGCCTCGGCAACCCGGAGGAGTATCACAGCTTCGTCGTCAGCATCGCCAGGGGTGAGAAGAAGAACCGCGACCGGCTGGCCAGGCAGCTCGTCGACATGCAGTACGAGCGCAACGACGCCGACT
>CAZNMB010000014.1:0-16095 GCA_964574095.1 uncultured Dehalococcoidia bacterium | reverse complement strand
CAAGTACACGGTGGAGGAGCTGAGGAAGATAGACGAGGGGTACGAGAACGAGGAGATCAGGGGGGCCAACCCCAGGTTCTGGGAGGATGTAAACGTCGGCGACGTGGTGACCCCCGTGCTCAAGGGGCCGCTGGCCCAGACGGACATGACGGAGTGGTACGTCGGCATCGGCGTCGGCCAGGGGGCTCACCGCATCCGCCACAAGTATATGAAGCGGCACCCGATGTGGGGGGTCAAGGACCCTCAGACCGGCACCGTTCAGCCAATGGCCGACGTCCACTACGAGTCCGACAAGTCCGACGCAATAGGGGTGCCGGTGGCCTACGACCTGGGCATGCAGAGGTTCGCGTGGGCCGGACACCTGATGACGAACTGGATGGGGGACGAAGGGTTCCTCAAGAAGCTCAGCGCGAGGTGCATTCTCTTCAACGTCTTCGGGGACACGCAGTGGGTCGGGGGCACGGTCGCCAAGAAGTACCAGGAGGGCGACGAGTACCTCGTCGAGATACAGATCAAGACGGTCAACCAGAGGGGGGAGGAGACGATGCCGGGCAAGGCCCTGGTGTCCCTGCCCTCAAAGGTCAAGTGGGTCTAGGAAGCCCGAGGTAGCAACCTTTCCTCTAGCAGCGCCTTCCCTGAGAAGGCGCTGCTGTTTTGTCCCACAGGATATCGCCCAACTCGAACACCGGACCGTCCCGGCACACCAGACGGGGGCCCTGCCTCGTTTCGACGGTGCAGCCCAGGCAGGCGCCCATGCCGCATCCCAGCACCACCTCCAGAAGGACCTGCACCGGCTTGTCGCCAAGCTCGCCGCTCATTCGCGACATGGCCCGGTACATGGCGAGGGGCCCGCAGGCAAAGACCTGGTCCGCCTCGCGCGCCAGCCGCGGCAGGAGGTCGGTCGCCATCCCGTGGAATCCCGCGGAACCGTCCTCGGTGGCGACTACGGCCCTGACCTCGGACGGCAGAAGGCGCTCGGGATAGATTCGGGCCGAACTTCTGTCGCCGACTACCAGCACAACCGACCGCCCGGCGGCGACGGCATGCTCCGCCAGCGCCACCAGGGGCGCTATGCCGATTCCACCGGCGACGAGCAGCAGGCTCCGGGACTCGGGGTATACCTCGAAGCCGCTGCCCAGCGGCCCGAGCAGGTCGAGGGGATCGCCTCCCTGCCGCTGAGCGAGCCATTCCGTGCCCCGTCCCACCACGGCCAGGAGAAGGCCCACATGGCCATCCGGCGACACGCGGTGGACGCTCAGGGGCCGCCTCAACGGCATGTCACAGCCCTCCCCACACCGCACCATCACGTACTGCCCCGGACAGGCCTTCTCCGCGATCTCAGGGGCACGAGCCCACAGGAGGTGGCGTCCGGGCGACAACTCCTGGTTCGAAACGACGCTGCCCGTGACCAGCCTCGCCGGGCTCAACTCGGTCCTCCGGAGGGCCTCTTCAGATACTCCGGGAGCGGCTGGACGCTGTACTCCTGGTTCGCGGAGACGAGCGCCTCCACCGCCACCCGCGCCGTGTCGATCGAGGTGAAGCAGGGGATACGCTTCTCGGCGGCGGCACGGCGGATCTCAAAGCCGTCGCGTATCGGGACACGAGCGCCGGTCACTGTGTTCAGGACGGCATCGACTTTGCCATGGTCTATTACGTCGATTACGTTGGGGTGGCCCTGGCTGATCTTCTTGCTGATCATGGTCACTTTCATCCCGGCGGCCTGTATCACGTCGGCGGTCCCCTCGGTAGCATACAACCCGTACCCAGCCTCCGACAGCTTCCTCGTCAGCGCCAGCACCGATGACTTGTCCTTGTCGGCGACGCTGATCAGCATCGACCCCCGGGGCGGAAGCGACAGTCCTCCGGCCAGCAGTGCCTTCACCAGCGCCGCGCGGAAATCGCGGTCGATCCCCATCACCTCTCCCGTCGATTTCATCTCGGGGCCGAGGTAGGTATCCACACCCGGCAGCTTCGACATCGAGAACACCGGCGCTTTGATGGCCACCAGCTTCTGCCGCTTCCACAGTCCCGAGGGGTATCCCTGCTCCTCCAGGCTCTTGCCGAGCATCACCTTGGTGGCCACCCGCACCATCGGTACGCCGGTCACCTTGGAGAGGAACGGCACCGTCCGGCTGGACCGGGGATTGACCTCAATAACGTAGACGGCGGAGCCCGCGCCCTCGTCGTTGGGCATGATCACGTACTGAATGTTCATCAGTCCTCTGATCTGCAGCGCCAGGCCGATCCGGACCGTGTAGTCCACGATCGTCTCCACCTCCCGCTCACTCAAGTTAACGCCGGGATAGACGGCCATCGAATCGCCGCTGTGCACCCCCGCGCGCTCTATGTGCTCCATGATGCCGGGTATGAGCACGCGCTCGCCGTCGCAGATGGCATCGACCTCGACCTCTTTGCCCTCGAGGTACTTGTCGATCAGCACCGGCTTGGTCGGGTCTACCTCGGCGGCGAACACCATGAAGCGGGCGAGCTCGGCGGGATCGTTGACGATCTCCATCGCCCTCCCGCCCAGGACATAGCTGGGGCGAATCAGCACAGGATAGCCTATGGCGTCCGCGGTGGCCAGCGCGTCTTCCAGCGTGAACAGCCCCGCCCCCGGCGGCTGCGGTATCTCCAGCACGCTGAGGAAGTCTTCAAACCGGCTGCGGTCCTCGGCGATGTCGATCGTGTCGGCGCTGGAGCCCAGAATCGGCATGTTGGCCCGGGCCAGCGGTTGTGCCAAGTTCACTGCCGTCTGGCCGCCGAACTGCACTATGCAGGGGGCGAAGTCCTGCGGAGAGCCGTTGCCGGACTCGTTCTCCAGGATATCCCTGATGCTCTCCTCGTCCAGCGGCTCGAAGTAGAGCCGGTCGCTGATGTCGAAGTCCGTGGACACCGTCTCCGGATTGGAGTTGACCATAATGCTCTTGAACCCGGCCTCCTGCAGCGCCCAGGCCGAATGCACGCTGCAGTAGTCGAACTCGATGCCCTGCCCTATCCGTATCGGGCCCGAGCCGATGACCACCGCCTTGCGCCCGGCTATCGTCTCCGCCTCGTTCTCCTCCTCGTACGTGCTGTAGAAGTAGGGCGTCTCGGCGTCGAACTCCGCCGCGCATGTGTCCACCATCTTGTATACCGGGAGTACGTTCCAGCTGTGCCGCATCCGCCTCACCTGCTCGGGCAGCCTGTCGGCCAGAGTCCCTATCTGCTCGTCGGAGAAGCCCATCCGCTTGGCCTGGCGCAGCAGATCGGGCGCGATCGACTCCGCCAGCAGCCGCTTCTCCATCTCCACGATGTTCTGGAACTTCTCCATGAACCAGGGATCGATGCCGGTGCAGCGACAGAGGTCCTCGACCGCCGCTCCGCGCCGCAGCAGCGCCATTATCGCCCACAGCCTCTGATCGTTCGGCTCCAGAGGATACGAGCTGCTTTCCCTCCACCGCGGGTCCTCCCACATCAGCGACTTGCCGCCGATCTCCAGAGACCGCACGGCCTTCTGCAGGGCCGCCTCAAAGCAGCGGTCGATGGCCATCGCCTCGCCCGTGGACTTCATCTGGGTGCCGATGATGCGGTCGCCCGAGGCGAACTTGTCGAAAGGCCAGCGCGGCGTCTTCACCACTATGTAGTCTATCGTCGGCTCGAAGGCGGCGGTCGTCTTGCCGGTGACCCTGTTGGCTATCTCATCGAGACGCCTGCCCACAGCGATCTTGGCCGACACCCGCGCGATGGGATATCCGGTCGCCTTGCTCGCCAGAGCCGAGCTGCGGCTGACGCGCGGATTGACCTCGATCACGTAGTAGGGGTTCTCGTTGCCCTCCCTCGGCTCGATCAACCTGCTCGGCTTCAGGGCGAACTGGATGTTGCAGCCCCCCTCGATGCCCAGGGCCCTGATGATCTTGATGCTGGCCGAGCGCAGCGTCTGGTACTCCTTGTCGGTGAGCGTCTGGCTGGGTGCGACGACGATGGACTCGCCCGTGTGCACGCCCATCGGGTCGATGTTCTCCATGCAGCAGATGATGATGCAGGTGTCGGCGGCGTCCCGCATCACCTCGTACTCGATCTCCTTCCAGCCGGTGAGGCACCTTTCCACAAGCACCTGCCTGATCCGGCTGGCGGCGAGCCCTGAGGTCACGATCTCCTCGAGCTCCTCCCACGTTTTGGCGATGCCGCCTCCCGTGCCCCCCAGCGTGTACGCGGGCCGGACCACAAGCGGCAGCCCGATGTCTCTCGCGGCTTCGCGCGCCTCGTCCAGACTGTGTACCGTGGCGCTCTCGGGCACAGGCTCGCCGATGTCCACGAGCATCTGTTTGAACAGCTCGCGGTCCTCGGCCCGGCGTATTGTATCGATCGGGGTGCCCAGGGAGCGCACGCCATACCTGTCGAGGATGCCGGCGTCCGCCAGCTCGACGGCAAGATTGAGAGCGGTCTGCCCGCCGAGGGTGGGCAGCAGGCCGCCGGGCCTCTCGCGCGCTACGATCCGCTCCACGACGTCCACGGTCAGGGGCTCGATGTAGACGATGTCGGCGATGCCCTCGTCGGTCATGATCGTCGCGGGGTTGGAGTTGACCAGCACCGTTGTGACGCCCTCCTCCCGCAGGGAACGGCAGGCCTGGGTGCCGGAGTAGTCGAACTCCGCCGCCTGCCCGATTACGATCGGGCCCGAGCCTATGACCAGGACCTTCGATACCTTTGACATAGCGGCCGTCACCGGCACTGTACCCTCACCATCTCCACGAACTTCTGGAACAGGTACATGTTGTCCCTCGGCCCGGGCGACGCCTCGGAGTGGTACTGGATGGCGAACATGGGCAGCTCCCGGTGCCGCAGGCCCTCCACAGTGCCGTCGTTGAGGTTAATGTGGCTCACCTCGAGGCCATCCCTCAGGGTATCGGCATCCACCGCGTACCCGTGGTTCTGTGCTGTTATGTAAACCCGTCCAGTGTCCAGCTCGCGAACGGGGTGGTTGGCCCCGCGGTGGCCGAACTTGAGCTTGAACGTGTCTGCCCCAAAGGCGCGCCCCATGACCTGCAGCCCCAGGCAAATGCCCATCACGGGCTTCCTGCCAGTCAAGCCCCGCACGGTCTCGACCATGTAATCGAGAAGGGCCGGGTCGCCGGGGCCCGGCGAGAGCAGTATGCCATCAGGCCCGAGCGCGAGTATCTCATCTGCGGAGGTACTGCAGGGCACGGCGGTGACCCGGCAGCCCATCCCTCTCAGGATGCGCAGGATGTTGTACTTGAGGCCGCAGTCCACGACGACGATGTGGTGGTCGTCCGGCCGCTCTGACTCGGGGTTCCAGTCATATGCGGCTTCCGTGCTCACTCCCCTGACGAAATCGATGTCGCCGTAGCGCGGTGTCTCCCTGAGTCCCTTCAGGGCTTCCTCCGCGGACATACCGGTCGTGATCGCGCCCATCATCACCCCGGCCGAGCGCAGCCTCCGCGTGAGCGCGCGGGTGTCAATCCCACCGATGCCGGGGATCCCCGCCCCCGCCAGATACTCCCCCAGCGTCCGCCTGCTCTGCCAGTGGCTGGGGCGGTGGCACTCCTCCCGGACCACAAACCCGCTCACCTGGATCCGCCTCGACTCGACGTCCTCGTCGTTGATGCCGTAGTTGCCCACGAGCGGATAGGTGAGGACCACGATCTGCCCGGCGTAGGAGGGATCGGTAAGCACCTCCTGATAGCCGGTCATGCTCGTGTTGAACACGACCTCGCCGTAGCTGCGGACATCGGCGCCGAAGGAATGCCCTTCGTAGACCGAGCCGTCCTCCAGCACCAGGATCGCCTTGCTAGCCACTACATTCCCCCGGTCCAGTGGACACCCCGGCGCCTGTTATATCGGCGTGGTACTCTTGCAGGCTCTTGACATTGCCGTGCCCCTCCTTGTACGCGGCGATCCCCTTCGCGGCCGAGACGGCCGCCGCGGTCGTCGTGATGTACGGTATCTTGCACCTGATCGCCGCTTTGCGGATATAGGAGTCGTCCTCAGCGCTCAGCCTGCCGCTCGGTGTGTTGACCACAAGCTGAATCTCGCCGTTTCTTATGGCGTCGACTATGTTGGGACGGCCCTCGTGCTGTTTCAGAATCAGCTCGGCCTGAATGTCGTGCTCGGCGAGATACTGCCTTGTCCCCACGGTGGCTCTCAGGGCGAATCCCAGCTCCGTGAAGCGCCGGGCCACTTCGAGGGCACGAGCCCTGTCGAGTTCGTTCACGGTGATGAGCACGGTGCCCTCAAGGGGCAGCCGCTGCTTGGCTGCTTCCTCAGCCTTGTAGAACGCGAGCCCCGCGTTCTCCGCCATGCCGAGCACCTCCCCCGTCGAGCGCATCTCGGGCCCGAGGATAGGGTCCACCTCCGGGAACATGTCGAAGGGGAAGACCGCCTCCTTGACACCGAAATGCGGTATCGGCCTGCGCTGCAGGTTCAGTTCGCTCAGCCTCCTGCCCAGCATCACCTGCGTCGCCAGGCGCGCCATTGGGATGTTGCAGACCTTGCTCACCAGGGGCACCGTGCGGCTTGCCCGGGGATTCGCTTCCAGCACGTAGACCACGTCCTCGTGGATGGCGTACTGGATGTTCATCAGCCCCACTACCTTGAGTTCTACCGCGATCTTCTTGGTGTATTCCTCAATTGTGTCTATGTGCCTCTGCGGGATGCTGACCGGCGGGATGACGCAGGCGGAATCCCCAGAGTGGATTCCAGCCAGTTCGATATGCTCCATCACCGCCGGCACGAAGGAATCAGTCCCGTCCGCGATGGCGTCGGCCTCAGCCTCAATGGCGTTGTCCAGGAAGTCATCGATGAGAATCGGGCGTTCCGGCGAGACCCCCACCGCCGCTTCGACGTACTCGCGCAGCATCTCGTCGTCATGGACAATCTCCATGCCGCGCCCGCCGAGCACGTATGACGGGCGCACGATAAGCGGATAGCCTATCTCCCGGGCGATGGCAAGAGCCTCATCCAGGTTGCTCGCCATGCCGGAGTTCGGAACGGGAATACCCAGGTCCTTCATGATCTTCCGGAACCGGTCGCGGTCCTCCGCGAGGTCGATGGCCTCAGGACTGGTGCCGAGGACCTTGACTCCCGCAGCTTCCAGCTCGGCAGCTATGTTGAGGGGCGTCTGGCCGCCGAACTGGCAGATGACGCCCATCGGCTTCTCCTTCTCGTAGATCGCCAGCACATCTTCGACAGTGAGCGGCTCGAAGTAGAGTTTGTTCGACGTATCGTAGTCGGTGGACACGGTTTCCGGGTTGCAGTTGACCATCACCGACTCGACCCCTTCGTCGCGCAGAGCGAAGGCCGCGTGCACACAGCAATAGTCGAACTCGATCCCCTGCCCGATACGGTTGGGACCTCCACCCAGGACCATAACCTTCCGTGCACTGCTGGCTGCAGTCTTGTCCGGGGCGTTGTAGGTCGAGAAGTAGTAAGCGGCGTTCTCCACCCCGCTGACGGGCACGGGCTCCCATCCCTCCACCACTCCGAGCCCAGTGCGTCTCGCTCTGATCTCGACTTCGGGCACGCTGAGAATCTGGGACAGATACCTGTCGGCGAAGCCGTCCTTCTTCGCCCGCGCAAGAAGCTCGTCCGGCGGCAGCGCGCCTCTGTGCTGCAGTAACTCTTCTTCGAGTTCCACCAACTCCTTCATCTGCTGGATGAACCAGGGCTTGATGTAGGTGAGACCGTAAAGCTCATCCACGTCGGCACCCTTGCGCAGGGCCTCGTACATGATGAACTGCCGCTCGCTGGTCGGCTGCGAGAGCATGCCTGTCAGCTCTTCCAGCGGCCTCTTGTGGAAGTCCTTCGCGAAGCCGAGGCCGTATCGTCCGTTCTCCAGGGACCGGATGGACTTCTGAAAGGCTTCCTTGTAGTTCTTGCCGATGCTCATCACCTCGCCGACGGCGCGCATCTGCGTGCCGAGCTTGTCTTGAGCGTCCTTGAACTTCTCAAAGGCCCAGCGGGCGAACTTGACCACCACGTAGTCGCCGGAGGGCGTGTACTTCTCCAGAGTCCCGTCGCGCCAGTAGGGTATCTCGTCCATTGTCAGTCCACCCGCCAGCAGGGAGGACACCATTGCGATCGGGAAGCCTGTCGCCTTGGACGCGAGTGCAGAGGAGCGCGACGTGCGCGGGTTGATCTCGATCACCACTACCCGCCCGGTTCTCGGGTCGTGGGCGAACTGGATGTTCGTTCCGCCTATGACCTCGATGGCGTCCACGATATCGTAGGAGTACTTCTGGAGACGCTGCTGCAGCCCGGGGTCGATGGTCAGCATCGGCGCCACGCAATACGAATCCCCGGTATGCACACCCATGGCATCCACGTTCTCGATGAAGCAGACGGTTATCTTCTGGCCCTTGGCGTCGCGCACGACTTCGAGCTCCAGTTCCTCCCATCCCAGAACGGACTCCTCCACCAGCACCTGGCCAACAAGGCTCGCTGCCAGACCGCGGCTCCCGACAGTGCGCAGCTCCTCCAGGTCGTAGACCAGCCCGCTCCCCGTGCCGCCCATGGTGTAGGCGGGACGAAGCACGACCGGCAATCCAAGCCGCCGGACTATCGCCTCCATCTCCTCAACCGAGCGGGAGATCTCGCTTCTCGGCATCTCGAGCCCGATGCGGGTCATCGTGTCCTTGAACATCTGTCGGTCCTCGCCGCGCTCTATGGCATCGATGTTCACGCCGATGACCTTCACGTCATACTTCGCGAGCACCCCTGATCTGCTGAGTTCCGAGGCCAGATTCAGTCCCGACTGCCCGCCGAGGTTCGGAAGCAGGGCGTCGGGCCGCTCCTTCTCGATGATTCTGGTCATGGAGTCGAGGTTGAGGGGCTCGATGTAGGTGGCATCCGCCATCCCGGGATCGGTCATGATCGTCGCCGGATTCGAATTCGCGAGGACTATCTGATACCCCAGCCGTCTGAGGGCCTTGCAGGCCTGCGTTCCTGAGTAGTCGAACTCGCACGCCTGCCCGATGACGATCGGGCCGGAGCCGATGATCAGGACTCGCTTGATGTCGTTGCGCCTGGGCATGCGACTCTCCTTCTCTGGAATCCTCCGTCCGGTCTCGTTGCCTAGCTGAAAGGCGCCCGGCCGTCGCGGTAGACAGCCTCGCCGCCATACAGGACCAGAACGACCGTTCCCTTCAGCACTTTCCCCGCCAGGGGAGTGTTCCTTCCCTTCGACACGAACTCGCGGGTGTTCACCGTCCATTCCCGGTCGGGGTCGAACACCACGACGTCGGCCGGCGCGCCGGGCCTCAGAGTGCCCAGGTCGGGCCACCCCAGGAAGCGGGCGGGCTCCACGGTGAGCTTAGACACGAGCGTCGCCAGGTCGATCTCGCCCCGATGGACAAGCCCCAGCAGGCTGCCCAGCGCCGTCTCCAGACCGCTGATGCCGAACGCCGCGTCCGCGATATCGCCCGTCTTGTCCCGGGCGGTGTGAGGAGCATGGTCGGTGGCCACCATGTCGATCACCCCCTCCCTCAATCCGCGGACCAGCGCGGCGACGTCCCCCGGCGCCCGCAGCGGCGGGTTGACCTTCGCGTCCGCGCCGCATTCCGCGACCGCCTCTTCGGTCAGGGTCAGGTGATGCGGCGTTGCCTCGGCGGTAACCGGCACTCCCTCCTCCCTGGCCCGCCGGATCAGCCCCACCGAGCCCGCCGTGGTCACGTGGGCAACATGGAGCCTCCCGCCTGTCGCTTTCGCCAGCTCGATGTCCCGGGCCACCATCCTCTCCTCTGCGGCGCGAGGTATCCCTTTGAGCCCCAGCCGGGCGGCCGTCTCCCCCTCATTCATCACGCCGCCGCGGCTGAGCCCGACATCTTCGCAGTGATCGATCATCGGGACGCCGGATTCCCGGCTGTACTCCAGGGCCCGGCGCATCAGCGCAGCGTCGCCAAGCGGATCGCCGTCGTCGCTGAAGGCGACAACGCCCGATGTGAGAAGCTCGCCGAAATCGGCGAGCTCGCTGCCTCTCCTGCCCCTCGTCAGGCAGCCGATGGGCAAGACGCGAATCACGCCCTCTTCGGCAGCAACCCGCCTGATGTAATCAACAGTGCCCCTGGCATCTATCGGCGGCCTGGTATTGGGCATGCAGCACACCGTGGTGAAGCCGCCCCTGGCCGCGGCGCGCGTCCCGGTGGCGATAGTCTCCTTGGCCTCGAATCCCGGTTGTCGCAGGTGGCAGTGAACATCTACGAAACCGGGGCAGACGACCATGCCTCCGGCACGGAAAACGAGGCAGCCGTCAGGCGCGGGCTTCCCGTCGAAGTCCAGCCGGCCGATCCTGCCGCCGGCGACGAGAACATCCCCGACGGCGTCGATGCCCTGCGACGGGTCGATCACACGCCCCCCGCGAATCAGAACGTTCTTTGGCTGCCGGTCCACGTGCTCAGTCATCAGTCTGTCGCCGGCTCACGTTCGAGGCGCCGGCCCAGCTTGAACCCCCGGGCCCGTGCTTCGTCCTCGGAATCAAAAATCAGGAGGTTCTCCTGCTGTATCCGCCCCAGCATGAAGCTGTCGGCGCGGTAGTACTGCTTGTGTTCGGCTGTGCCCTGGTGCCACTTCGAGCTCGCTATGTACCCCGGATAGACCTCGTGTTCGCAGTAGACGCACCGCAACGTCAGCGGGTCGCTGCCCACGATACTGAACTCAGGATTGATATACCGGGTCTCAGTCTCCTGGTTGCTGACACACTTGCGGTTGCGGCACCTGACGCCGGTATTGCGCCGGTACACCGGGCGCTCCGCCCTCTTTCCGAGTGTCCCGCGGCCAGGCTCGGGGACATCAACCTGTTTCGCCCCCAGCAGGAGGGCCAGGAGAGCCATCCTCACCGGCACGCCGCGCGCGGCCTGCTTGAAGTACATGCTCCTCGGGTCAGCGTCGATCTCGTAGGCAAGCTCATCGACGCGCGGCAGGGGATGCATGACTATCGTGTCCTCGAACCCCTTCTCCCTGAGCAGCTTCTGGTCCACCACGCGGTACTCCCGGCCGGACTCCTGCCCATCCGCCGCCTCGAGCCTCTCCTTCTGCAGCCGGGTCACGTAGAGGGCATCGACCCCCTTCTCCATCTCTATTCGGATGCCCACCGCCGGGATATTGGCCAGCTGATGGGGCCCGCTGGGCGTGATGTACACGGCGTCCAGAGGGAAGAGCCCCAGATCATCCACTTCCTCGACTCCGTCGTACCTCTCCAGCCTGCCCGCGTATTCCGTGGCCAGCTTCCTGGCGACATGCTCGGGCATCTCAAAGCCCGGGCTGGGCCGGAAGTGGATGGTCGCGCCGAACCTGGCCAGCGCATACGCCAGAGAATGCACCGTCCTGCCGTACTTCAGGTCCCCCCAGAGGGCTATCTTCAGACCCTCGAGGGTGCGTCTCTCCTTCTTGAGCGTGTAGAGGTCGCAGAGCGTCTGTGTCGGGTGCTCGTGCCCGCCGTCACCGGCGTTGATAACCGGCACCTCGGCGTAGTCGGCGACGACCTTGGCGGCTCCCTCCCAGGGATGCCTGATGACGATGATATCCGCGTAGCTCCCCACGACTCTCGCCATGTCGGCGATGCTCTCGCCCTTGGCCAGCGAGGTGTTGCCCATCTCCGCCACCGATATCACCCGGCCGCCCAGCCTGTTCATCGCCGCCTCGAACGACAGGCGCGTCCTCGTGCTCGGCTCGAAGAACAGGCTCGCCATTATCATTCCCCGGCACACATCGTACTGGTCTCTCAGCGAGCCCGCCATCTCGTCCGCAAGGGTGAAGACAGCATCGATCTCCCGGTTCGAGAAATCATCGATGGTTATCAGGTCCCTCTTCGCCAGGCCAACGTCCATATCAACCCCCGCGCATCTGCACTGCCGCTTCGGCGCCGTCCATGACCACAACCTCGTCCACGCCGTCCGTCTCCCTCAGCCGCAACTGGATCCGCTCCGGCCTGTAGGAGGGGATGTTCTTCCCCACGAAGTTCGCCTTGATCGGCAGCTCCCGGTGGCCCCTGTCGATGAGCACGGCGAGCATGATGCGTCTCGGGCGCCCCAGATCGACCAGCGCATCCATGGCGGCGCGAACACTCCTTCCGGTGAACAGAACATCGTCAACCAGCACGACTACCATATCCGTGATGTCCGTGGGCATGTGGTTCGGCTGCAGCACGGGCCGCGCTCCCTTGTACGAGATGTCGTCGCGGTGAAGCCCGATATCAAGTGCGCCCACAGGGACCCGTACCCTTTCAATGTCCGCGATCGCGTCCGCGATTCGGTGCGCCAGAGGCACACCGCGGGTGTGTATCCCGATCAGAACCAGGTCCCTGCACCCGTCGTTGGCCTCCACCGCCTCGTGGGCAATGCGCACAAGGGCCCGCCGTATCTGGTCCTGCGACATGATCACTCTCTCGGGCATAAAAAAACCTCCGCCTTCACAAGGCCGAGGAGCCGCTGTTGTCCGGTTTGCCGCCCTGGTCGTAGGGCACCGTCGTCTCCCTTCCCAGCCTCTCTGGACTGAGTTAAAGGTCCGGTCTGCCGCGATTATATCAGCAAACCCGGAGGTTGGCAACCGGCGCCAGCGCGAACCCGATTGACAAACTCAGCCCAATCGCGTATAACAGCATGCCAGAAGCCGGTACCGATACGGGCCCGTCAGGCCCGGTGCCCCAACGCCGGCTCCGAGACTGAAAGGAGAGGAAATGAGGAAGTCCGCCGCTCTGCTTGTCACGGCACTGGCAGTCATCGTCCTGCTGCTGACGATCGGCTGCTCAACCGAGGAATCACCCACGCCCACCCCCCAACCGACGGTAGAGCCGACGCAGGCTGCCACGCCTCAGCCTACCGTCGCGCCCACCAGCACCCCCATCTCGACGCCGGTGGCGACGCTCCAGTCGGACCTCAAGCCGCCATGCCGCTTCCGCGGCCAAGTTCACCTGAATGGCGCCACTGTCCCGGCCGGGACGGTCATTACGGCAACGATAGACGGCACCTCATATACGACTACTACCCCGGCGGAGGGCTACGGCCCCTCGTCGTACGCGATCTTGATATCGCAGCCAGTGGGTCAGGGCTACACCGGGAAGACAGTGACGTTCAGGATAGGCGCGTACGACGCCGCACAGACCGGAGTATGGGAGGTCGGAGGCAACATCAATATCGACCTCACCGCTTCGTTGTCGTCGTGAGATAATCGCGCTGAATTTCGTGTCCAGACCTATTGACATACGTTCGATAGTCTGCTAGTCTGCTTCGCGAAGCAACTCACTAGGAAAGGAGAGGGCTGTAATGCAAGCTTACTGTATGAAGTGCAGAGCCAAGAAGGAAATCAAGAACCCCAAAGCCATCACGATGAAGAACGGCAAGCCGGCAACCCAGGGTGTGTGCCCGTCGTGCGGCACAAAGGTGTTCCGAATCGGCAAGGCATAGTAATCTCTGATCGAACCACGACAGGTACGCCCACAGAGGCAACTCGTCTTCCTCTGTGGGCGTAGTTTGTCTTCGCCGCACCATTCCTGCGGCCGGTCATTCCCGACCGGCTGCTAGTAGATCACCCACCTCACCATCCACTGCAGAGTGTCCCAATAGCCGTTGGACATGGGCAGTCCCGAGATGAGCGGGAAGAAGAAGACGAAACAGGCCAGATTCAGCGCCAGATAGCCCCCGACGGCCCACTTCCCCCAACTGTAGCGCTTCCACAGCAGATGCGCGCACAGAGTCATTGCCAGGACCATGAAGAGGACGTTGGGATAGAAGTGGTAGATGAACGTGATGCGTGATACGGCGGCGAACATCAGCCACTGGGCCAGGAACGGGACCACGATGAAGGCGGCGGTCTTGCTCGCGCGTCTCACCGCCAGCCACAGGACAACGAGCATTCCCGCCATGCTCCCCCACCACAGCGCCGGATTGCCCAGGGAGGCGATGTACGACCGGGTGCCGTCGTAGTAGCTCACGTCGAACCAGACAGGCTTCAGCATGAGCGGCCACGTGTACCATACGGAGCTGGCCCCGTGGCTCTGCTTCGTACCCGAATGGAAATCGAACATTCGCTGCTGCAGGCTCGCGAAGTCACTCAGCCCGTGGTCGGCCAGGAAGTAGGGGACATACGACAGAAGGTAAATGGCGACCACGGCCGCAACGCCCGCGGCGAACCAGTACACCTCCTTCCTGTGGACGGACTGGCGCCACCTCGGGAAGAGCAGCACCAGCAGCAGCGGCACAAAGCCGAAGACAACGCTGACCAGGGCCAGCCATCGAGTCTCCTCCGGCAGGAACGGCAGCAGCAGCAGCGGAATCAAGGCGAACGCCGCGCTCGCCAGGGCCAGCAGGATGCGTTCTGATTTCAGGGCCGGAGTCCTCCACTTCAGGAGCAGCAGCAACAGGACCAGCCCGAGGAGACCCCACAGTGTCACCCACTTCGTTGAGAAACCCAGCCCGAAGAACACGAGGCTCAAGAAGAGGTCCCTCCCTCTGTGCTCCGGGTCCTGCGAGTACCTGTAGAAGAAGTAGAACATGCACATCATGAAGAACAGGATGAAGGTCTCCGGAGTCGCGATCCGGCCCTGGGCGAAATGCATGAACTCGAAGGTGAGGAGGAATGCGGCGATCAGCCCGGCCCGGGGCGAGTCAAACAAGCGCCGGGCGAAGAGGTAGACGAGAGGGATCATGAGGGTCGCGAATATGACGCCGCCCATGCGCCAGCCGAAGGGGTTCTCGCCGAAGACCGCTATGCTGGCAGCCATGATGAGCTTGCTCGCCGGCGGGTGGTCCCACTGGGAAGGGTCCTCCAGCCTGAGGTGCTGCTCGGCCGTCGGCACATACCACACCTCGTCGAAGTACGTGTTCGACTTGTGGCTCAGCGGGTCATAGATCAGGTCCTGCTCGTCAACCAGGGCCGGGACCGAGGCGCTGCTGACCTCCAGGAGCTTATCCCCGGAGAAGAGCGCCAGCTCCCCGATAGTCCCGGAGCCCGCCTGGAACCTCAGGCGCAGCTGTCCCGTGTCCCGCCCCAGGGCCACGCTCCGCCACTTGCGGTATTCCCCCGACAGGGTGTACGTGCCCGCCTGGTCCCACTGCTCCGGCGATCCCGAGTACGCCTCGACCACGATCTCGGTGGTGTCCCTGAGGTAGAGGAAGACCTTGTCCACGTGGGCGGGCTGCCCGATATCCACGAACACATCGGTCGGCGTGCTCTCAAGCTCCCAGTTCGAGGTCGGCGCGCGCAGGTCGCCCAGATTCCATACCGCCAATGCGAGGAACAGCACCGTGAGCAGCGCCACGCCGCCCTGCGCGCTCCACAGCTTGATCCCTTCGCGGGCCGGCGGAGCCGGTTGCTCCGTGTCGCCGCCGGTTACGGCGACGGGCGGGGGCTGCGCCCCGGCCCCCGGCGGCCCGGCCCTCTGCCGGCGCCAGAAGGTCCACAAGGCCAGACCGAAGAGGGCAATGTTGACCGGCGCCAGAACATAGATGCTCCAGTGGCCCTCAGGGATGAATACACCCGCATTCAGCGTGTGCATGACATAGGCGAGGTTCGCCAGGTACGTCACTGCCAGCCCGACGTAGATCCAGACTGAGCCGCGTACATACCAGCTCATCGCCAGGAGCGCGAACAGGGGGAACAGGTAGCGTTCGTGCATCCTGGTCATCACCATGCAGAAGCTGAACACCAGCAGGAAGGCGGCGAAGACGGCCGACCTCCTGTCGTACCTGCGGTGCAACTGCCACAGGATGAAGCAAGCCAGCACGGCGAAAGCGAGGATGCCCCACTGCTGATACGTCAGGCCCAGGTGCGGGACGGTGTCCGGCTTCCAGAATCCGACCAGGGCCCAGATATTATAAACGTTCAGGCTGGAATACGGGTACATACTGTATCCGGTGTACCTGTCAATGACGAACGCAACCGGGTTGTCCCAGGAGAACGGAAGGATTACCGCGAACACGACCGCTCCCATTACCGCTGCGCTGGTGAAGGCGCGCCGCCAGTCGCCCTTCCTCCAGATCACGTACGCCAGGACAGGCAGCAGGATGACGGCCTGCGGCTTGGTGAGTATCGCCAGGGCGAGCAGCCCCGCCGAGAGCGGGAACCTGGAGCGGAACAGGGCGTAGAGGGACGCGGCCATGAAGAACG
>CAZNMB010000013.1:0-16740 GCA_964574095.1 uncultured Dehalococcoidia bacterium | reverse complement strand
TTCATCAGCGGCGTGAGCATTCGCGTCGATGGCGGCGCCTGCGTGGACCTGCTGCGAATGCCGGTGGCGTGACACAACAGCCAGCGAGCGAACGGAACTTACGGAGGTAGTCAACAGATGGCTGCGATCAGAGAAGTCGTGATGGTGGATTTCGTACGCACGCCTTTCGGGAGGGCGAGCAAAAAGAGGCCGGGGTTCTTCGCCAACGTCCGGTCGGACGACCTCGGCATGGCCGCCATCCAGGCGATGATGAAGCGAACAAGGGTGGACCCCGCCTCGGTGGACGATATCATCATCGGGACGCCGACGCAGGTCGGGGAGCAGGCGCAGGCCGCGCGGAACATCACCCTGGGCGCCGGCTTTCCCTTCGAGGTCCCGGGCCTGAATGTCGATCGGGCCTGCGGCTCCAGCCTGGCCGGGGCGCAGGTGGGCGTCATGGCGATCCAGACAGGCGTCGCCGACATCATCATCGCCGGCGGCATCGAAAGCCTTTCCCACTTCCCCAATCCGGTGATCACTCCCGACACAGATGTGCTGGCCCTCGCAACTGAGTTCGCCGCGAGAGGCAATCCCAACCCCAAGATGGTGGCGAGGATCGACCCCCAGGCCCTGATGGGCATGGGCATGACCGGCGAGAACGTTGCCGACAAGTTCGACATCACGCGGGAGGACCTGGACCAGTGGGCCTATCGCAGCAACATGAGGGCCGCCGCGGCCCAGCGCGAGGGCAGATTCAAGTATGAGGTACTGCCCGTCCAGGTGACGCAGCCCGACGGCACAACGATCGTGGTGGACTCTGACCAGGACGTGAGGCCCGACTCGACGCTCGATAAGATCCGCTCCCTGATGCCTGTGTACAAGGCCGACGGAAAGCTCACCGCCGCCAGCTCATCCAAGGAGAGCGACGGCGGCTCGGCGGCCATGTTCATGTCGAAAGAGAAGGCCGAGCAGCTGGGACTGAGGCCGATGGTCACCATACGGTCGCTGGCTGTGGCCGGCTGCGACCCCGCGATCATGGGGTACAGCGCGTATCTGTCCTCCCGGAAGGCGCTGGACAGAATCGGACTGTCGCCGCGGGACGTGGACCTGTGGGAGACGAACGAGGCATTCGCGTCCGTCCCCATAGCCCTGGTCAAAGCAATGGGCGTAGACCCGGAGCGCATGAACGTAAACGGCGGCGCATGCTGCATCGGCCACGCGGTAGGGGCCAGCGGCATCAGGATGCTGGGCACGCTGGCGCACGAGATGAACCGCCGCGGCTCCAGATGGGGCGTCGCGTCCATCTGCGGCGGCATGGGCCAGGGCACAGCCATAGTCGCCGAGAGGGAGGAGTACCGGGACGGCCGCGCAGCCTTCCTGGAGCCCCTGGAGACCGCTGTCCTGTAGAGACGGAGACCGCATGGATTCCGCATTCACGCCTGAGCAGGAAGCTCTGAGGAGCTGAGTGACGACAGGAGAGCTATCGCCAGAACTGAGGCAGTACATCGGTCGCGTGTCCGACTTCGTCGAAGGGCCCGACGAGGTCAACGCGGCTATGGTCCGGCACTGGTGCGAGATGGCGGAGGATGCGAACCCCGTCTACACCGACGAGGAGTACGCCGCCGCCAGCGAGTATGGAGGGATCATCAGTCCGCCGACCATGCTGTCAACCTGGGTCTACCCCCGGTGGTGGCCGCCCGCGGAGATGCCGCCCGGCGCCGGCCCGGCCCAACTGGACCTGCCGCTGGGGGATGCTCCCATACCGGCGGTCATAGGCTGGACCGACGAGTACTTCCTGCCGGTGAGGCCGGGGGACAGGATTCGATACAACACCAGGCTGGACGACATATCGCCGCTGAAGCGGACGCGACTGGGCGCCGGCCATTTCATAACCACCACCAACAGCTACTACAACCAGCGAGACGAGCTTGTGGGGACGACGCGATATGTTCTTCTGAGGTACAGGTTGGATGACTAGGCAGTCCCGGGTCCGCCCTGTTCCCTTGACAGAGAGTGCGCGCCCGTGATAAGCAGGGAATTGCACTGGGAGGACGTGGTCGAGGGAGATGAGATTCCTGCCGTCTCGCTCGAAATCACGCGCAACCGCATAGTCATGATCGTGTCGGCCACCCGCGACATATTCCCCCTGCATCACGATGAGGACTTCGCGCGCGCGGCGGGCTACAGGGCGCCGGCGGTGGCCACCGCTTTCCTGCAGGGGATGCTGGGACGCTGCCTCACGGACTGGACAGGCCCCGCCGGGAAGATCAGGAGGCTGAGCCTCAACCTCAAAGCACCGACCTGCGCGGGCGACACGGTCAGCGCCGGAGGCAGGGTCTCCCGGAAGTACACGGAGAATGGCGAGCACAAGGTGGATTGCGAGCTTGCGGTGGTCACTCAGGACGGCACGACAACGGTAGCCGCCGAGGCCACCGTCGTGGTTCCCCCCGGAGGCGGGACCCGGCAAGCGGGCAGCGACTGAGAGCACTGGCGTCACAGAAGAAAGGAGGAGGCAATGGTCGAGAAAGGAAGAGCAGCGGTCTACACGGAGTTCGGCAAGCCGATGGAGATCAGGGAATACCCGGTGCCGGAGCCGGAACCCGGGGCGATTCTGGTCAAGGTGACAAGAACGAACATATGCGGGTCGGACCTGCATATGTGGCGCGGGGACGTCAACCTGTCGATGCTGGGCGCGCCCCTGCCCGCCATCCTTGGCCACGAGATGATGGGGAAGGTGGCCAAGCTGGGCGAGGGCGTCGCAACCGACTCCGCCGGAGCCCCCCTGGCGGTCGGGGATAGAGTGGTCAACCGCTACTTCTATCCCTGCGGGCACTGCAAGGCATGCCTGAGGGGGGAAGATGCGGCCTGCCCTATGGCCTCCCTTGGGGTGGTGATGGGCTGCGAGGAATACCCCCACTTCCTTGGCACCTATGCCGAGTACAAGTACCTGCCGCCGAACCATACGGTCTTCAAGGTGCCGGACAACGTCACCGACGACATGGCGGCGCCCGCCAACTGTGCGCTCTCTCAGGTCCTGTACGGGCTCGAGAAGGTCGGCCTGAAATTCGGGGAGACCGTCGCCATCCAGGGAGCGGGCGGGCTGGGGCTCTATGCCACTGCCGTGGCCAAGGATATGGGGGCGGCGAAGGTGATAGTCATCGACGGCATCGACGAGCGCCTGGAGATGGCGAAGGCCTTCGGCGCCGACGAGCTGATCGACATGAGGGAGCTGCAGACCCCGGTTGAGCGCTGGCTGAAGGTCAAGGAGCTGACCGATGGCTGGGGAGCGGACGTAGTAGCCGAACTCGTCGGCTTCCCTCAGGTCATTCAGGAAGGCCTCGACATGCTGGGCAACGGCGGCCGCTACCTCGAGATCGGCAACATCAGCCCGATGATGACCTGCCAGATCGACCCGGCTATGACCCTGGTGATGAACAACAAGAGCATCCACGGCGTCATGCTCTACCCCGCGAGCGCCTTGAAGAAGGCCCTGGACTTCCTGAGCCGGGCCCGTGACAGGTACCCGTTCGACAAGATCCTGTCACACACCTATTCCCTGGACGAGATCAACGAGGCGTTCGAGGCCCAGGACAAGGGGCACGTCTGCAGGTCCACGATTATCCCGTGATTCGCGGTCGAAGCGCCGGAATCCCTTCGCAATGAAGGAGGTCGAGATGACGCAGAAGCTTCCGGACGGAATGTCGGACGAGGAAAGGGACCAGCGTGCCTTCTTCGTAGGACTGCTCGGGGCGGAGGTGTTCAAGCGCATGCTTGAGCCCGACTTCGACGCAGACGCGAGAGACAAGCTCCTGGAGGCGACGGGGAGGCTGTGATGCAACCTCTACCTGCCGTGGGCAGGACTGAGCACGGATGTTGACATCGACACCTTCCTCAAGAACATGGACGAGCGATTCCCGGGGACCAGGGCCCTCGAGAGGAAGGGCGACGTGGTCCACATCGAGATGTTCGGCGGGGAAGGCGAGTGCGGCTGCCCCGTCGTGCGCGACGGGCACCACGCGCCCAACCCCCGGTGGTGTCAGTGCGGCAACTACTGGTACAAGACGATGTTCGAAGCCGTGGTGGGCCACCCGGTGGAGGTGGAGCTGCTGGATAGCTGCATCTGCACGGGATCGAAGACCTGCGTCAGGCTGGCCCACCTCAAGACCCCATCGTGCCGGGCGCGGCCTCCGGAGACGGAGTAGAAAGGTCGCGACCAGCTTCCAATTCAGGAGGAAGACATGTCGCCAGAGATGTCCCAGGAGGAGCGGGAGCAGCGGGAGTTCTTTATCGGCCTGCTGATGAACGAGTGCTTCAAGCAGATGTTCGAGCCGGACTTCGACCAGAAGTCGCGGGACAAGTGCCTGGAGGCAACGGGCAGGCTGTGCAACTCGCTTTTCCTGCCCTATGCCGGCTTGACCACCGACGTGGACATAGACACGTTCATCGCCAACTTCAACGCCGCCTTCCCCGGCGAGAGGAAGCTGGAGAGGATCGGCGACGTCATCCATTACGACTACCGCCAGGGGGCCGGAAGCCACACGGTCAAGGGGCAGTGCGGGTGCCCCATGGTAGCTCTCGGCCACCTGGAGCCGAACCCCATTTGGTGCAAGTGCGGCACGAACTTCGAGAAGGCCATGTTCGAAGCCGTTGTCCGGCACCCGGTGCAGGTGGAGCTGCTGGAGAGCCCGCTCACCACAGGCGCCGAAGGCTGTCGCTGGCTGATCCACCTCAAGCCGCCGGCGATCACCACCGGTGGTGGCTGACGCGGGCTGGAGTAGGGGCCCGCGAGCCCCAGGCTCCTTCATCAGACAACAGGAGCGATCGAACGACACGGAGGTAGCAGTATGGCGAGCGCCGAACAGGCCTACTACGTCGGCACGGACATGAACTGCGGCGGGGCCTGCCTGCTCAAGGTCCACGTTAGTGACGGCGTGATCACGCGCGTGGAGACGGACGACGGGGAAGAGCCCCAGCTAAGGAACTGCCTTCGGTGCCGCGCGTACCGGCAGAGGGTGTACGCGCCGGACCGGATTCTCCATCCCCTGAAGAGGGTAGGCGAGCGGGGCGAGGGCAAGTTCGAGCGGATCTCGTGGGACGAGGCCCTGGAGAAGGTAGCCGGCGAGTACAAGCGGGTCAAGGATACCTACGGCCCCGCAGCGGCGATCTACCTGACCACCGGGGGTGACATGGGCCAGGTGCACAACACACGGACGGCGGTCCGTATCTTCTGCCTCGCCGGGGGCTGCACGCTGATGTGGGGCATAGCCTCGAACGAGGGCTGGATGTTCGCCTGCCAGGCCACCTACGGCTACCCGGCCGGCAACGACCACCGCGACCTGCCCAACTCAAAGCTGGTGATCCTGTGGGGACTCAACTCCGCGGTCATCATCGACGGCTGCGGCAGCGCCTATCACATGGCCCTGGCCAAAGAGGGCGGCACGAGGTTCATCGTGGTCGATCCCAGGTACACCGATACCGCCGCGCTCGTCGCCGACAAATGGGTGCCGATCAGGCCGGGGACCGACGCCGCGGCCCTGATCGCCATGGCCCACGTCATCATCACCGAAGACCTGCACGACAAGGCCTTTCTCGACGAGTACACCGTGGGCTTCGACCGCTTCAAGGAATACGTCCTGGGCGGCGAGGACGGGGTGGCGAAGACGCCGCAGTGGGCCGAGCCCATCACCGGCATCCCGGCGCAGACCATCGTCGAGCTCGCCCGTGAGTACGCCACGACCAAGCCGGCCGCGCTGCTGCCGAGCAAGGCTCCGGGCCGGACAGCGTTCGGAGAGCAGTACCACCGCGCCGCCTTCACGCTGGCGGCCATGACGGGCAACATCGGCCGGCCCGGCGGCAGCGCGGGGGCCGAGCTGTCCCAGCGAGGCGAGACGCCGCTGCCCATGGGCCCGGCCATGAAGACCGGGGGCAACCCGGTGGACGCCGGTTCCCCCAGGCGCATGGACGCCCTTCCCACCGCGATCTCCAAGGGGCCCGGACTGCTCGCCCGGCTGCACAACTCCGAGGTCTGGGACGGCATCCTCAAGGGCAAGGCCGGGGGCTACTACAGCGACTACAAGATGGCCTACATCGCCAATACCAACTACCTCAATCAGTACCCCAACGTGAACAAGGCGGTGAAGGCACTGAAGGCGCTGGAGTTCATCGCCGTCCAGGAGCAGTTCATGACGCCCACGGCGAGGTTCGCGGACATCATCCTCCCCGTGTGCACCTTCTTCGAGCGCAACGACGCCGTATGGGGCGCCGGCCCTCACCTCGCCTTCCAGCCGAAAATCATCGAGCCGCTCGGCGAGTCCCGCTCCCATCTCGACATCTGCAACGGCCTTGCCGAGAAGCTGGGCCTGGTCGGCTTCAACGACAAGACCGACGTGGAATGGCTCGACCAGATAATGAGGCCCGCGGTGACGGACTACGAGCGGTTCAAGAAGACGGGCGTCGAGAAGTTCCACATTCCGCCCACTATCCCGTTCAGGAGAGAGATCGAAGACCCGGAGCATAATCCCTTCCCCACGCCTTCGGGAAAGATCGAGATCTTCAGCCAGGCGATTGCGGACATCGGCAACCCGCTGATGCCTCCGGTGCCGAAGTACATAGAGCCCTGGGAGAGCCGCAACGACCCGCTCGCCGAGAAGTACCCGATCCAACTGATCAGCACGCACCACAAACGAAGGGCGCACAGCCAGTTCGACAACATACCGTGGCTCCGGGAGCTCGAGCCGCAGGCGATAAAGCTCAATGCCGGGGACGCCGGGGCCCGGGGGATACGGGATGGAGACCTGGTCAGAGTCTTCAACGACCGGGGCGACGTGCTGGTCCCGGCCCAGGTGACCCAGAGGATAATGCCGGGCGTGGCCGACTTGCCCGAAGGGGCATGGTACAACCCGGACGAGAACGGGACCGATCGCGGCGGCTGCCCCAGCGTCCTGACCATCGACAGGCGCTCGCCCGGAGGGGCATTCACCAACAACTCCTGCCTCGTGCAGGTGGAGAAGGCATAGGAGCGAGACAATGCAAATGGGATTCTACTTCGATCAAACGCGGTGCACCGGATGCTATACCTGCGTCGTCGCCTGCAAGGACTGGCACGACGTCCCGGCGGGACCGGCGAGCTGGCGCCGGGTGGCGACGATAGAGAAGGGCGTGTTCCCGGACGTGTTCGTCGCCTTCTTCAGCAGCTCCTGCTATCACTGCGCCGACCCTGCCTGCGTCGCCGCCTGCCCCGCGGGCGCGATCACGAAGAGCGATGAGAACGGCGTGGTCACCGTTGACCAGTCCAAGTGCCTGGGCAAGGACAAGTGCGATCTCTGCTGGCAGGCGTGCCTGTACAAGGCCCCGCAGTTCGGCGCCGAGCCAAACGCGAAGATGCAGATGTGTAACCTGTGTCCCGACAGGCTCGAGAACGGGCAGAAGCCGATTTGCGTGGCCGGCTGCCCGATGCGCGCTCTGGACGCGGCGCCGCTGGATGAGCTCGAAGCGCTGTACGGAGGTGCGCGGCAGGCCGAGGGCTTCACCTACTCGAGGGAACTGAGCCCCTCCATCATTTTCAAGCCCAAGCTGAGTCCACGATAGGGAGAGGTACCGACAGTGGCAGACCAGTACGGATACGCCGGCAAGATTCTCAGAGTCGACCTGTCGTCCGGCAGGATCAGCCATACACCGACCGCGGAGTACGCCGAGCGGTTCCTCGGCGGCAGGGGGATCGCGGCCAAGATCTACTGGGACGAGGTGCCCGCGAATGTGAGCGCCTTCGACCCCGAAAACCGGATGGTCTTCGTTACCGGGCCCCTGGCCGGCTTCAGCGGGCTGTCCGGCTCCAGGTGGCAGGTGTGCGGCAAGGCCCCGGCCATGACCCCCGAGGAGTTCTCGTACTGCAACCTCGGAGGCCGGTGGGGCGGACAGCTCAAGTTCGCCGGATACGATGCGCTGGTGGTGCAGGGGAAGGCGGACAGGCCCGTGTACCTCTTCATCCAGGACGACACCGTCGAGATCAGGGATGCCTCCGCCCTGTGGGGCAGGACGACCGTGGAAACGCGCGAGACCCTCAAGAGCGATCTCGGCAGCACGTTCGCCGTGGTCGCCTGCGGACCCGCCGGAGAGAACCTCGTCTCCTACGCCATCGTTCTCGCCGACAACGACGCCAGCGGCTCCAGCGGCTTCGGCGCCGTCATGGGCTCCAAGAACCTCAAGGCCATCGCGGTGAGGGGCAAGGGAAAGGTCACGCCGGCCAGCCCGGAGAAGCTGAAGGAGGTCAAGGAGCGCGTCCGCCAACTGCTGTGGAAGGGGCCCGAGTGGAGCAAGCTGATGGCGCAGCCGGAGACCCACATCGAGGTGGTGCCGGGGCAGAAGACAAGGCTCGACCTGTGCCTCGGCTGCGCCGGGTTCGACGGCAGGATAGTCGTCGAATCGAGGGACGGCACGAAGCGGGGCAAGTCCCTGTGCGGCTCCTCGCTGTTCTACCTGGAGAAGGCCGGGAAGTTCTACGGCGAGCAGACGGAAGTCACGTTTTATGTCAACAGGCTGTGCGACGAGTACGGGGTCGATGCCCTTGCCAGTGAGTCGATGATGAAGTGGCTGTCCCGGTGCCGGCACGCGGGTATCCTCACCGATGAGAACACCGGCATCCCCCTGTCCCAGGTCGGAAGCTGGGAGTACATGGAAGCGCTGGTCAAGAAGATGTCGCTCCGGGAAGGATTCGGCGACGTGCTGGCCCGGGGCATACCGCAGGCCGCCGCCGCCGTGGGCGAGGGCGCCGAGGAGCTGGTCGCGGACTACGTGTCGAAGGCGGGACACCTGCTCACCTACTGCCCGCGCACCTTCCCCGCGCACGGTCTGCTCTACGCCATGGAGCCGAGGCAGGCGGTGAACCAGCTGCACGAGATGGGCCTGGTCCTGTTTCAGTGGGTCAACTGGGCGAGCGGCCTCGAGGGCTGCTATCTGTCGAGCGACGTGATCCGCAGGATCGCCGCCAAGTTCTGGGGCGGCGAGCTGGCCGCGGACTTCTCCACCTACGACGGGAAGGCCCTCGCCGCGGCCATCATCCAGGACAGGGAGTATGCCAAGGAGTGCCTCATCCTCTGCGATTTCACCTGGCCGGTCACGCACACCATCGGAGGAGACCACATCGGCGATCCTTCCATCGACAGCCGGATGCTGTCCGCGGTCACCGGGCGCGAGATCGACCAGCAGGGGCTCAACCGCATCGGCGAGAGGGTGTTCAACCTGCAGCGGGCGATCCACGTCAGGGAGGGGCACAAAGGCCGGCGGAGCGACATGATACCGGAAGCATTCTTCACGACCCCGCTCAAGGGCAACGCGATGAACCCCAAGGCCCAGGCCCCGGGCAAGGACGGCGAGATCACGTCCCGTGTCGGCGTCGTGGTGGACAGGGCTGAGTTCGAGAGAATGAAAGATGAGTACTACGAGCTGCGGGGCTGGGACGTGGCCAGCGGCCTGCAGACGAGGAAGAAGCTGGAGGAGCTCGACCTGCCCGAAGTCGCGCAGGCGCTGGGAGGCAAGCGGCTCGCCGTGTGAGCCTGCCGGAGTCCGGGCGGGTTGAAGCGGATGCTTCGACCGCGGACAAGCCCATCCCGAGCGAAGGAGGACATCATGGCGGAACAGCCTCTATCGGATGTCCGGGTGCTCGACCTGACGTGGCACATCGCCGGCCCCGCCTGCACGAAGTTCTTCGCCGACTACGGCGCGGACGTGATCAAGGTCGAAAGGCCCGACGGAGGAGACCCGGCGAGGAGCCTGGGCCCCTTCTTCGGGGATGACCCCCACCCGGAGAAGAGCGGCCTCTTCCTGTTCCTCAACACCAACAAGCGCGGCGTCACTCTCAACCTGAAGACGCACACGGGACGGAAGATACTCAAGGAACTGGTCAGGGGCGTGGACATCCTGGTGGAGAACTTCAGCCCCCGCATCATGCCCGGCCTCGGCCTCGGCTACGCGACGCTGGAGGAGATCAACCCAGGGCTGGTGATGACCTCCATCTCCAACTTCGGCCAGACGGGGCCATACCGCGACTTCAAGGCCTCGGAGCTCATAATCTACGGCATGGGCGGCTCGATGTGCAGCACCGGTGTGGGCGACTGCGAGCCTGTCAAGAAAGGCATGAACGTGCTCCAGCACCAGGGAGGCACGATGGCCGCGGCGGCCACCATGATCGCCTTCTTCGGGGCGCGGGCCCAGGGGACCGGCCAGCATGTCGACGTCTCGCTGATGGAGACCCAGATGGGCGCCATCGACCGCAGGATGAGCGAGCTTCTGGCCTACGAGTACAATGCCGAGCTGACGCCCCGGATGGACATCGCCGGGCTGCTGCAGTACCCCTACGGCATCTTCCCCTGCGCCGACGGCTACGTCGATGTGGCCGGCGGCTTCATGTTCCTCAACCGGATCGAGAAGGTGCTCCAGATACCCCTCATGGAGACCTACGGCGGGATCAACCAGTTCGACGTGAGCCACAGGGAGGAGTTCCTCGGCACGATATGGTTCCCGTGGGTCCTGGAGCGCTCCCGGAAGGAGGTCGTGGAGGCCTGCCAGGCGCAGAGGGTCATGAGCGCGCCGATCAACACTACGGAGGACCTGCTCAACGATCCCGCATTTCAGGAGCGCGGGTTCTGGGCGGAGGCCGACCACCCCGTTGTGGGGAAGCTGACCTATCCCGGCAGGCCGGCCCTGTGCTCCGAGCTGCGGTGGGAGATAAGGCGGCCCGCGCCGCTCCTCGGCCAGCACAACGAGGAGGTCTACTCGTCGCTGGGGTACTCGAAGGAGGACCTGGTGAAACTGAGGGAAGGGGGGATTATCTGAGATGGCCAAGCTTCCGCTCGAGGGCATCAGGGTCGTCGGCATGACGCAGATGTGGGCGGGCCCCACCGCCGAGATGCACCTGGCCGACTGGGGCGCCGAGGTCATCAAGGTCGAGTCCCTCCACTATCTCGCGGTCGGGACCAGGGGTCCGGCCCCCAGGCACCCCAAGTACGCCGTGGACTTCGTCAAGGGCGGCTACGCGGCGTATCTCAAGGAGGGCTACGACGAGGTCAACGGCCGACCCTGGAACCGGAGCTGCATGTTCAACGTGCACGGCCGCAACAAGCTGTCCTGCACCGTCGATCCCGTGCAGCCCAGAGGCAAGGAGATAGTGAAGCGCCTGATACAGGTGAGCGACGTCTTCATCGAGAACAACCAGCCCGCGGTGCTGGAGAACCTCGGCCTGACCTACGACGTGGTCAGCAAATGGAACCCGAAGGTCATCATGGTCTCGATGTCGGGCTTCGGCCAGACAGGGCCGTACAAGTACTACCGCGCCCTGGGCGCCCACCAGGACGACTTCCTGGGGCACACCTACCTCCGGGGCTACGTTGACCGGGACGTGACCGCAAACTCGGCGATCTACCACGGCGACGAGGCGGCCGGGACAAGCGCCGTCTTCATCATCGTGACGGCCCTGCACCAGCGCAACAGGACCGGCAAGGGGATGTTCATCGACATGTCGCAGACCGAGGCCACGATGCTTCAGCTCGGCGAGGCCATCATGGACTACACCATGAACCGGCGCATCACCGAGCGCACGGGCAACCGGGACCTCTACGGGGCCGTTCAGGGCTGCTACCGCTGCCGCGGCGAGGACAGGTGGGCCTGCATCACGATCCGCACCGACGAGGAATGGAAAGGCTTCCGCCGCGCCCTCGGCGATCCCGACTGGGCGAAAGACGAGAGGTTCGCCGACAGCATGGGCCGCTTGCGGAACCACGAGGAGCTTGACGGGCACATCGAGGAGTGGACCAGCCGGCACGACCACTTCGACGTCATGAACATCCTGCAGAAGGAAGGAGTCGCCGCCGGCCCGGTCGAGCACCCGGACGACGCGTACAACGACCCGCAGATGAAGGAGCGGGGCTTCTTCGAGACCGTCACCCACGCCGAGTGCGGAACGCACCGCTACCCGGGCCTCGCCTACAGGATGTCGAAGACGCCCGGCGGCATCAGGCGACCCGCTGTGCGCATGGGCGAGCACAACGAGTACGTGTACAAGCAGATCCTCGGCGTCTCCGACGAGGAGTACGCCGAACTGGAGAGGGAAGGACACATCGGCATGGACCTCGTGCCCGACCTGGAGATCGGCAGGTACAAGGCCGAGTAGGGCACGAGTCCGGGGTGCACGCCCAGGATGGCCGTGGCACGAGGTGGCCTGACATCGAGGACAGGAGCGGAGAGATGGGACTTCTCGACGGTAAGGTCGCCATAGTCACCGGAGCCGGCAGGGGGCTGGGCCGGAGCCACGCGATCGCGCTGGCCCGCGAAGGGGCCAGGGTCGTGGTGAATGACGCGGGCACGGAGCTGGACGGCACCGGCGGCAGCCGCGCCCCGGCCGACGAGGTCGTCAGGCAGATCGTGGAAGCGGGCGGCGCCGCGGTGGCCAGCTACGAGGACGTGGCCGACTTCAACGCGGCCCAGCGTATCATCGACTCGGCCCTGGACGGCTTCGGCAGGCTCGACATACTGGTCAACAACGCCGGGATCGTCAGGGACAGGATCAGCTTCAACATGTCCGAGGAGGACTTCGACGCCGTCGTGGCGGTGCATCTCAAGGGCACCTTCAACTGCGGCCGGTGGGCCTGCGCCTCCTTCAGGCAGCAGAGCAAGGAGGGGAAGCTGGAGCGGGGCCGGATCATCAGCACGTCGTCGCACTCGGGGCTTCTGGGCAACGTGGGCCAGACCAACTACGGGGCGGCCAAGGCGGGTATCGCGGCCATGACCATCATCTGGTCCATGGAGATGGGCAGGTACAATGTCACGTGCAACGCGATCGCTCCGATGGCCCGCACGAGGATGACCGAGGCCAACATCGGGCCTGCCCCCGCCGGGGACGGCCCGTTCGACGAGTACGCGCCGGAGAACGTCTCCCCGCTCGTCGTCTACCTGGCCAGCGACCAGGCGCAGCACATCACCGGCCGCGTCTTCTCCATCCGCGGCGGGAAGCTGGAGGCATTCCAGCCCTGGCAGATCGGGAAGTCCATCGACATCGGCAGGCGGTGGACCGCGGACGAGATCGCCCGGAGGATAGACGAGCTCGGCTCATCCGCGCCGACAACAAGCTGGAAGGACGGATAGCGGCAGGACATGGAATTTCGCTACACCCCCGAAGAAGAAGCGCTGAAGAACGAGTTCGACGGGTTCTTCAGGGAAGAGATGAAGAACGCCCCGCCTGAGTGGGGGACGTCGATGGAGGCCCTGTTCAGCGTTGACGAATGCTCGGACTTCCACCGGCAGACCGCCCTGAAGCTGGCCGCGCGCGGATGGCTCGCCCGGCCCTGGCCCCGGGAGTACGGCGGCGTGGAAGCCTCGCTGTGGGAGCAGTTCATCTTCAACGACGTGATGGGCTACCACCGGGGCGCGGGCGTGGACCACTGGGGCGTGGCCCTGCTCGCCCCGACGCTGCTGGTCGGCGCGAACGAGGAGCAGAAGCGGGAGCACCTGCCTCCCATCGCGCGGGGAGAGGTCTTCTGGACCCAGCTCTGGAGCGAGCCGGGCGCGGGCTCCGACCTCGCCTCCCTGACGACGCGGGCGGTCAGGGACGGCGACGACTACGTCGTCAACGGCCAGAAGGTGTGGACCACCGGGGGCCATCGCGCCGACTGGGGTTTCCTGCTCGCCCGCACCGACCCCGGCCAGAGGAGGAGCCGCGGCCTCTCCTTCTTCCTCCTCGATATGAAGTCCCCGGGCGTCACCGTCAAGCCCATACTCCACATGGACGGGTCCCACCTGTTCAACGAGGTCTTCCTCGACGACACGCGGGTCCCGGCGCGCAACCGCGTGGGAGAGGAGAACGAGGGCTGGATCGCCTCCCAGATGACCGCGAACTTCGAACGCTCGATGATCGAGCTGTTCTCTTACCTGCGGCGGGAGATGGAGGACCTGGTCGAGTTCTGCCGGGAGGCGAGGTGGGGCAGCAGGCCCCTGCTCGACAGCCCCCTTGTCCGGCACCGGCTGGCCCAGATAGCCATCGAGATCGACGCGGGCCGCGCCTTCTCCTACTCCATCGTCTGGAGCCAGATCAAGGGCGGCCTGATAATGGCGGCCCCCCTCGCCGCCGCCGCCAAGGTCCTCGCCACCGAGCTGGTGCAGCGCTTCGCGTACGCCGGCTGCGAGATACTGGGCCCCTACAGCCAGGTCCGGCAGTCCCGCTGGGCCCCGCTGAAGGGCAGCTTCGAGAAGCAGTTCCAGCTCTGCCCCGGCCTGGCCATGGCCGGCGGCACGTCCGAGATCATGAGGAACCTCATCTGCACGCTGGGCCTGGGGCTGCCGCGAAGCTGGTAGCCCGCGGCGTCCGGCACCGGAGGGTGTCGCCGGATGGAGTGGAAGACCAAAGTCACCGACATGCTGGGGTGCAGGTACCCCATCATCCAGGGCGCGTTCGGCGGCTTCGGCAGGTCGGACATCGCGGCGCCGGTCTCCGAGGCCGGAGGCTTCGGCATCATCACCGCCACCGCCCTCAACACCCCCGAGAAGCTGCGCCGGGACATACGCAAGGCCCGCTCGATGACGGACAGGCCCTTCGGCGTCAACCTGTCGCTCATCGGGCACCCCCGCATCGACGAGCTGCGCGACGTCGCCATCGAGGAGAAGGTGGCCGCCATCTTCACCTCGGCCTACAAGGGCGAGGAGCACGGGAAGCGAATCAGGGCGGCGGGGATACCCTGGATTCACAAGGTGGGCACCCTGAAGCACGCCCTGGCGGCCGAGCGTCACGGGGCCGACGCCGTGGTCATCGTCGGCATCGAGGGCGAGGGCGAGAAGGCCGCGGACCACCTCACCACCATGACCACGATCAGCATGGCGACGAAGGTGCTCGGGGTGCCGGCGATCGCGGCGGGAGGCATCGGAGACGGCCGCACCTTCCTCGCCGCGCTGGCGATGGGCGCGGAGGGCGTGTACATGGGCACCGCCTTCATGGCCACGAAGGAGTGCCGCATCGCCGAGCGCCAAAAGCAGGCGCTGGTGAAGGCCAGCCCGTACGACCCCGAGCTGAGGAGCAAGGTGTTCGCGCCGCCGCCGCCGGGGCTGGACGAGCTGACGCGGCAGCAGGCGGTGTTCCAGCTCGTGGGCGACGCGAAGCCGCACTCCGTCTCCAGGCCCATGCCCGTCATGAGCGGCTCGATGGCCGTCGGCATGATCACGGAGGTCGTCACGGTCAGGGAGCTGATAGACAGGATCATCCGCGAGGCTGAGGAGCTTCTGGTCGGCAGCGGGCCCCTGGGCCGGATTCTGGCGGCGAGAAGCGACCCGCTGGGGCAATAGTGGAGGTACGAATATGATCAACCTGCTGGAGTTGCACGAGGTCGTCGGCGGCAAGATGGCCGATTTCTCCGAGGCGATGCGTGACCGGTGGATGCCGCTTGTCGAGCGGGACGGGCTCGGCAAGGTTCTGTGGTTCTGGGAACTGGCTATGATGACCAATGCGAGCTACACGGCGGTCTCGATGACCGCTGTTCGAGACTGGCAGTCGTGGGGCACCCTGCTCGATCGCATGATGAACGACCCCGCCTGGAGAGAGTGGAATCGAGATGCATACCAGTACCGCCGGGAGATCGTATCCAAGGTCCTGATACCTAACCCGCTGTCACCACTCAAAGAGTTCGATTTCTCATCCCTGGAGACTGAACTCGGTGATGGCATGCCGCCCGTCTATCTGCTCGATACCGGCTGGCCCTATCCCGGGAAAGTGGAGGAATACGCCGATGCCCTGCATGAGGTATATCAGGCGCAGGTCGCGGCCATTCAGCCGCCAATTATCACCGTTGTGGCCGGCTGGCGCACCTGCCCCGGCAGCGGGCGCTGGAATGAGGCGCACGTGCTTTCCAAGATCCACAACTGGGAGTTGCTGTCCAACATCATCCCTCACGGTGTACCGCACTCGCCGGACCCAGAACACTGGATGACTGCAGGTCTGAAGTACCGGGATCGCTGGGAGAGCAGGCTCCTGCGTCTCGAGAGCTGGTCACCCTATAAGTAGGGGCGGGGCACGCCCGGAAAGTGCCGCTGGCGTGGCCGCGAATCAGGCGCGCTCTAGCGGTGCGCACGGGGCGGGTTGTTGACGAGAGGATTCGGGAGGACTATGACCGCCCTGCGATACTGTCCCCAATGTGGCGAGGAATTCCAGGACTGGGTGAAGGTCTGCCCCGATTGTGATGTCGCCCTTGTAGACTCCGCGCCTGGTCCACCTGCGCGGAATAGGCGTGATGAGCCGATAGTCCATGTCGCTACAGCTCCCAATGAATCAGTCGCCCAGATGTGGGCGGGGATTCTGGAGGACAACGGCATCCGCTGCATGGTGAAGCGCACTGGACTCAGGTGGTCCACCCACGCATTCACTTTCAATCAGCAATGCACTATTCACGTACTGGCTTCAGAGGCGGAGAGGGCATCGCAAATACTGCTTGACCTTTCCGAGGACAACAGAGACTGGCTGACTGGAGGCCGGTACTAGACTGACTGGTCGAGGGTCGATTCCCGACAATCGAACGATACCCTGGACGCGCTCCTCCTTCACTCCCCCTTCGTCCTGCCCTTGATGCTCAAATGAAGAAGAGGCCGGGGCACTCTCATGGCAGAGGCACGGCGTCGCGAGAAGGGGGGGCCTCGGGAGAGGCTGGAGTCTCGAATGGCGGTCGGTTCACCCTCACCCCTGCCCTCTCCCATCAAGAGAGAAGGAGTTGGGGAGACTCGAGACCGTAGTCC
>CAZNMB010000012.1:0-17554 GCA_964574095.1 uncultured Dehalococcoidia bacterium | reverse complement strand
GTCCTTGAAGTAGCCGGACCCGGCCCCGTACATGGAGTCCGCCACCACTTTCAAGCCCGCGTGCCGTATCCGGTCGAGATCGACCATCTCCGAGATATGTTTCAGGTACACCGGTGCCGGGTCGTAGTATTCGACCAGCTTCTTCTCCAGAGCCTCGTCCAGCGGCAGGCGCTTGACCCCAACGCCGGCGCCTATTCTCCGGATCTGGCTCTCCAGCTCGGCGACGACCTCGGGCGAAGCGCTGCCGGCATACTCCGGCTTGTACTTCAGGCCGTTCCAGATGCCGGGATTGTGGCTGGCCGTGATGATCACAGCGCCGTCAGCTTTCAGGGCGACTATGGCGTAGCTGATGACCGGCGTCGGCGCGGCCCGGGGGCAGAGGTACACCTTGATGTCGTTGGCGGCTACGACCTCGGCCACGGCGGCAGCGAAGTTCTCGGAGGCAAACCGGGTGTCATAGCCCACAATGAGGCCATGCGAGCCGGCGCCGTGGCCGCGAAGGTAGTCTGCCACCCCCTGGGCGCAGATGCGGACATTGTCGAACGTGAAGTCCTCGGCGATCACACCGCGCCAGCCGTCGGTGCCGAACTTGATCTCAGTCGGCATTGTGCACCGTCCTAGAATGAGATTGCGCTGTCTCCGATGATGCTGTCGGGCCAGACCCGGATGCCGTGCTCCAGGCGGTTATCGTGGCCGATGGTGGTGTCATCGCCGACGATGGCCCCGTTGATGATCCACGTGTTGTCGCCGACCCTGGTGTTGTTGCCCAGGACGCTGTCCCTGATCGTTGCGTTGGAGGCGAGCTTGACGTTCTGCCACAGCACGGCCTCGTCGATAGTGCTGCCCTCACCCACCACGCAGCCGGCCCCGAGAGCGGCGGGCCCGGAGATCCGCGCTCCCTCTTTCACCGTGCATCCTCTGCCGAACACCACGGGCCCGATGATCTTCGCCGAAGAGTGGATGTCGCAGCCACCCTCCAGCCACACATCGTCGGCTACGGACTTGCCCGGGAAGCGGGCCATGGCTTTCCCCATGAGGATGTCGTGATGGAGATGCAGGTAGTCCGAAGGGACGCCGATGTCCGTCCAGTAGGCGTTGGAGCGATAGCCGAAGAAAGGGGCCCTCTTCTTCACCAGGTCGGGGAAGAGGCCGCGCTCCACCATATGGTACGCATCGGGCGGCATCAGGCCCAGCAGCTCCGGCTCGAATATGTAGGTGCCGGCGTTGATGAAGTTGGAGGTCACGGTCTCTCTGCTCGGCTTCTCGATGAAAGCCCTGACCCTGCCGTCTTCTTCCGTCTCCACGACGCCGTACGCGGTTGGGTCCTCCACCGGCGTGAGCGCGATGGTGGCCGCGGCGCCGTGCTCTCTGTGAAAAGCCAGCATGTCGGTGAGGTCGATGTCGGTGAATATGTCGCCGTTGAAGACGAAGAAGGTGTCGTCGAGGAAGATCTCGGCGTTCCTCACCGCGCCCCCGGTCCCGAGCGGCGTTTCCTCGACCGCGTAGGTGAGGCTCAGCCCGAAACCGCCGCCGTCCCCGAAATGGCGCCGGATGAAGTCGGGCAGATAGCAGATTGCGAGGATGATCTCATCGACGTGGTGTCTCTTCAGGTTGTCGAGCTTGTGCTCCAGGAACGGCTTGTTGGCCACGGGGACCATGGGTTTGGGGACCTTGCAGGTCAGCGGACGCAGCCTCAGTCCCTCACCGCCAACGAGAATGATCCCCTTCACTGCTTGTCCTCGCTGAGTTTGAGCCCCGCCTCTGCTCGCAGCTTGGCGGCCTTGTCCGTGTGCTCCCAGGGGAGATCGAGGTCGTCGCGGCCGAAATGCCCGTACGCTGCGGTCTGCTTGTAGATCGGACGCCGGAGGTCGAGGTCCTGGATGATGGCGCCGGGCCGGAAATCGAAGTACTCAGTGAGCAGCTTCACGATGAGGTCTTCATCCACCTTGGCGGTGCCGAAGGTCTCGATCGAGATGGAGATGGGATGTGCGATGCCGATCGCATACGAAAGCTGCAGTTCGAGCCGGTCTGCGAGCCCCGCGGCAACGATGTTCTTCGCGGCATAGCGGGCAGCGTAGGCTGCGGAGCGGTCAACCTTCGTCGGGTCCTTGCCGGAGAAAGCGCCCCCGCCGTGTCTCGCCACCCCTCCGTACGTGTCCACCAGGATCTTGCGTCCGGTGAGACCGGTGTCGCCCATCGGCCCGCCGACCACGAAGCGCCCGGTGGCATTGATGTAGTACTTGGTCTTCTTGTCGAGCAGGTCGCGAGGCACTATCTTCTCAATCACAAGCTCGCGGATGTCTCGGTGAATGACCTCGTTCGGGGTCGTAACGTTGTGCTGCGCGCCGATGACCACTGTCGCCACTCTCTTGGGGATCCCGTGGCTGTACTCGACGGTCACCTGAGACTTGCCGTCAGGCCGCAGGTAGGGCAGCGTGCCGTCGTTCCTCACTTCAGCGAGACGCCTGCAGAGCTTGTGGGCCAGCGAGATGGGAAGAGGCATCAGTTCGGGGGTCTCATTGCACGCGAAGCCGATCATCATGCCCTGGTCGCCCGCTCCCAGGGTCTCCCTCTCGTTCTCGTTCTTGTTGGCTTCCCGCGTCTCCAGAGAGTGGTCGACGCCCATCGCGATGTCGGGTGACTGCTCCTTGATGGAGACTACGACGCCGCAGGTCTCATAGTCGAAGCCGTACTTGGCGCGGGTGTAGCCTATGTCACGCACCGTTTCCCTCACCACCTGCGGTATTTCCACGTAGCAGTCCGTCGTGATCTCGCCCGTCACGATCACGAGACCCGTGGTGGCCATCGTCTCGCAAGCCACTCTCGCCATCGGGTCCTTCACCAGAATGGTATCGAGGACCGCGTCCGAAATGAGGTCGCAGAGCTTGTCCGGGTGCCCCTCGGTTACCGATTCCGAGGTGACCATCATCGAGGGCGACTTCATGAATGAAGTGGTCATTGGGTTCTCCTTCCCTTGCTTATGTCCCCATCTCCCAGCTCTCCTGGTACCTCTTCTGCTCGGGGGTCAGCGCGTCGATGCTGATACCCATGGCGCTGAGCTTGAGTCTCCCCACTTCGTTGTCCACCTCAAGAGGTACAGGATAGACCCTGGGAGAGAGTCCATTCCCCATCTTCACCATGTACTCGGCGCACAAGGCCTGGTTGGCGAAGCTCATGTCCATCACGCTGGCGGGGTGCCCCTCGGCGGCGGTGAGGTTGATCAGCCTGCCCTCGCCGAGAAGATAGAGTTGCCTCCCGTCTTCCATCGTGTACTGCTCAACGAACGGTCGAATCTGCCTCTTCTCAGTTGCCAGCGTCTCCATCGCGGGGATGTTGATCTCCGCGTTGAAGTGGCCGCTGTTCGCCAGGATCGCACCGTCCTTCATCGCCAGCATGTGCTGCCTGTCGATGATGTTCAGGCCGCCGGTCACCGTGATGAAGATGTCGCCGGTCTTGGCAGCCTCAATCAGAGGCATCACTCGGAAGCCGTCCATTACCGCCTCCAGGGCGGAGATCGGCTCCACTTCGCAGATGACTACGTGGGAACCCAGACCGCTCGCTCTCATCGCGGCGCCGCGACCGCACCAGCCGTATCCGCAGATGACCACCTGCTTGCCCGCCCACAGGATGTTCGTGGCCCTTGTGACACCATCGATGGTGCTCTGCCCGGTGCCGTAGCGGTTGTCGAAGAAGTGCTTCGTTTTGGCATCGTTCACCGCGATAATGGGGTACTTCAGTTTCTGCTCCCGCTCCAGGCTCCTGAGCCTGATCACGCCGGTTGTCGTCTCCTCGGTACCACCGATTATGTTGCCGGCGAGCTCGCCTCGGTCCTTGTGGATCGCAGCTACGAGGTCGGCGCCGTCGTCCATGGTGATATGGGGCTTGGCGTCAAGAGTGGCATTGATGTGCCTGTAGTATGTGTCGCTGTCTTCACCCTTCATGGCGAAGACGGGTATGCCGTGCTCCACGGCCAGGCAGGCGGCGGTATCGTCCTGGGTTGACAGGGGGTTGGAGGCACACAGGGTGACCTGCGCGCCGCCCGCCTTGAGTGCGAGAGCCAAGTTTGCCGTCTCAGTCGTGACGTGGAGACACGCGGAGATTCGAATTCCCTTCAGTGGTTGCTCCTCAACGAACCTCTTCCCTATCAGTCTCACCACGGGCATTTCGCGTGCCGCCCACTGGATGCGCAGGCGACCTGCGGACGCCAGCGACTCGTCTTTGATGTCGTATGGAACCGGGGTCTTTTTGGTCACGCTAGCGCTCCTTCCGAACTGCAGCTCTCTTGTGGCCCCTTCGGGGCATGGTACTGAGTATTGACGATACCGCAGACTGTGTCAAGGCGCGGGATGGCTGCTCGAGGCCGTGCGGTCTGTCTGTCGTGTCGGACCCGGTCGGACGGAATTGTACGTGCACCGGATTGCTGGAAGATTACAGATCCGTATCGCGAAATTACGCCGGGCCTACAATGGAATCACAGGTCGCGTCGTCCCGATCAACGCCTGTTCCCCGATGCCCGGGCCGAGAGCGTGAGCCGGGACGCCCGTGAGGTTTCGATGTCCCGGGCACGGCAGGAAGCAGCCGTCACCGCCGCTTCCTGCTCAGCTTTCCTGCTATGCCGACTTCTCCGCCTTCTTCTTGTCTTCGAGCTTCTTGCGTTTGCGTCGGTGCTTGAGCCCTGCCATTCGTTTGCTCTTGTTCACATCAACTCTTCCTAGGTTTGTGGGGAGAACGTCATGGCTACCATCTCGCCCGCGGAGAACTGGTCTCCTGGATGCACCTTGTGCCCCAGCTTGACCCTCTTTCCCATCAGCTCCATTGTCGCCTTGTCGGGGTCGATGTCGACGATGTTCCCCATCACCCACGGCCCCTCGTCGAGTTCGGCCATGGCTACTATGTAGGGAGCTTCAAGACCCTCGGGCGGCACGCGAATGACCGTGAAGGTCCGGATCGTTGCCATCCCGCTGAGTTCCGATATCTCCATGTCCTCGCTGCCGCATTCCATGCACACCTTCTTGGGCGGCACTGTGTAAGCACTGCATTTGCCGCACTTCAGGCCGAGCAACCTGTTTTCCTTGAGTCCTTCGGTGAACATCCTGGCGGTTAGCTTGTATTCCATATCCCACCTCGCGGAGTCAGATTCTGAAGATCATGTTGCAGACCATGCAGAGGTCCGCGCCAAGCGTGTCGGTCATGGCCACTCTCGCGCCCTCGACCTGCCTTTCCCCGCACTCTCCTCTCAACTGCTTCGCGACCTCGTAGACCTGGGCGGCGCCGGTGGCCCCGATGGGGTGTCCTCTCGCCTTGAGCCCGCCGGACGGATTCACCGGTATCCTGCCGCCGATCTTGGTCTCGCCCCTCTCAGCCCCGTTCCCTCCTTCTCCGAAGTCGAAGAAGCCGAGGCTCTCGGTGGCTGCAATCTCCGCTATGGTGAAGCAGTCATGGAGCTCACAGAAGTCTATGTCCTTGGGGCCGAGGCCCGACATGCTGTACGCCTGCCTCGCCGATTCCTCTCGTGCCCTGATCCTGGTGATGTCCTTCTGGTTGGGCAGCGGCGGCGCGGAGCACTGGCCGACGCCGGCGAAGTAGACCGGCTTCGCTGTGAGCTTCTTCGCCCTATCCGCCGATGCCAGAACCACGGCCGAAGCGCCGTCTGAGAACGGGCAGCAGTCGAAGAGCTGGAGGGGCTCGGCGATCATGGCGCTGTTGAGCACGGTCTCAACAGTTATCTCCTTGCGGAAGTGGGCCTTGGGATGAAATGTGCCGTTGTGGTGGTTCTTCACGGCCACCAGGGCCATCTGCTCCTTCAGCTTGGCGAGGGGTATGCCGTATTTGTTGGCGTATAGATGCGCCAGCATAGCGAAGACTCCTGGGAACGTCACACCGGTAGGCCCTTCGTAGCGGCTGTCGCTGCCCATGGCGAACGTGCGCGTGGCGTAGGGAGTCCCCATCGCCAGGGCCTTCTCCGTGCCTCCCGCCAGCACGATGTCATACACGCCGGAGGCCACCCACATGAAGGCATCCCTTATCGCCACGGAACCCGAGGCGCAGGCGCCCTCGAACCGGGTTGTGGGGATGTAGGGAATGCCGATGTCTGCGGCCGCATAGGCGGACAGGGTGACCTGCCCCTCTTCGAACCCGCCAAACACGTTGCCCAGGAAAAGCGCCTGCACGTCCCTGGGCTGGATGTTGGATTCCGCGATGGCCTCCATTGCCGCTTCGGAGAACAGCTCGACGTTGGTCTTCTCCGACGGGCCGAACTTGGTCATGCCGACGCCGACTACCGCTACTTCTCTCATCTGATGCTCCTTGTCGGTACTGTCACGGGGCGGCTACGTTGTCTTGAAGGTTACGTAGGGGCTCCTGCCCTCCGTCTGCTCGGGAAACTCTGCTTCCAGAGGAATCCCGACCTTGATGCCGGCGGGTTTCTTGGCATCGAGCCCATGGATGCGGCCGCTGATCTTGGGCCCCTCATCGAGCTTGACGATCCCGACCACGTAGGGGTTGTTCCTGTCGTAGCCTTCCTCAATGGTGGAGCTGGGCCCCACGGCTATCGAGGTGAAGGCAGCCAGCTTGCCGCTGCCTTTCATCTCCACCCACTCCATCTCGCTTGCGTGGCACCTTGTGCAGATGGGATGGGGCGGCAGGTACAGCGCATGGCACTTCTTGCACCGCGAGGCCATCAGCTTCTTCTCAGTCAGGAACCGATAGAAGGAGGCGCTGTTGAAGTCTCTGTCCTCGGCCAAGGGTTACCTCCTCTGGAAGATGTGTACCGCGCAGGTCCCGCCCGTAGCGCCAACGTTGTGTGTCAAGGCGAGACGGATGTCTTTCCCCGGGACCTGCCTGGGGCCGGCCTCACCCCGCATCTGATGCCAGATCTCGACCACCTGTCCTACGCCGGACGCCCCCACCGGGTGTCCTTTGGACTTGAGCCCGCCCGAGGTGTTAATGGGTTTCGCGCCGTCGCGGGCGGTGAGGCCCTGTTCGGTGGCCTTGTAGCCCTCGCCGGGCTTGAAGAACCCGAGGCACTCGATGGCGACCAGCTCGGCGATGGTGAAGCAGTCGTGGACTTCGGCGATCTGGATGTCCTCGGGCGTCACGCCCGCCATCTCGTAGGCCTGCTGGGCCGCGACCGTAGCCGCCGTGATGGTGGTCATGTCCTCTCTCTCGTGCAGGGCATGGTCGCTGCCCTGGCCGCTGCCGACCAGATAGATCGGGTCGCTGGAGAAGTCCCGGGCCAGGTCTTCGGCCACGAGAAGGATGCAGGCCGCGCCATCGGTTATGGGCGAGCAGTCGAACAGCCTCATGGGCCAGGCGACCACAGGGTTGGCCTTGGGGTCCTTGAGGAAGTCGAGCTCCTCGCGCCACCCGGGCACGGGATCGCCCTTCTGCTTGGCCTTCTCGATCCTGGACTCCATGAGGTCTTTGATTGACTTGTTGAATTGCGCCTTGGGATTGAGCGCTCCGTTCTTGTGGTTCTTGATGCCCACCTTCATGAAGTGCTCTTCGGTGGCACCGTATTTTGCCATGTAGGCGGTGGCCATCGCCGCGTAGAGGCCGGGGAAGGTGAAGCCGCAGGCACCTTCGTACACGGCGTCGCTGGCGGCAGCAAGTGTGTCGGTGACTCTCTCGGTCGGTAGGTTGGTCATCTTCTCGGTGCCGCCCACGAGCACTACATCGTAGGCGCCGGAGGCGATGGCCAGCACCCCCTCCCGGATAGCCACGCCGCCGCTGGCGCACGCATCCTCCACGCGTGTGGCCGGCTTGGGGACCATCCCCACCCAGTCGGCCATTATCGGGGCCACGTGGCCCTGGCCCTCGAAGAGGTCGCTGGAGAAGTTGCCGACATACAGTGCCTCGATGTCATTGGTGTCCAGACCCTTGTCCAGCGACTTGACCATCGCTGCGAATGCCTCGGCGAAAAGGTCCCGGCTGGTCTTGTCGGGGAATGCGCCGAACTTCGACATGCCGGCTCCCACCATGGCCACCCCCCTCGCCAGTTTGCGTGCCCTCCGGATCATTTTGCCTCCTTCAGATGGTCGCGATGACAGGGTCGCTATCCCCGGTCAGTTGTTGTCGCAATACCGCTCCCTGAACAGCTTGGAGACGGACGCCGTAAGCTCCAGCGCCCTCGATGCCGCCCCGGGCGACACCGAACCGAGCCCGCAGGAAGGCGTGATCAGGCATCGCGAACGCAGCACGTCTCCGTCGATCCCCTTCTTCGACAGGAGGCCCATCGTCTCCTCCAGGCGGTCGAGAAGGCCCGCCGGAGTCTCGGTGCCCAGTTCCTGCTCGTCGTTGGGCACGATCCCCCAGGCGATAACGCCTCCGCGGTCGAGAAACCGTTTGACCTCGGTGGGGTACAGGCTCAGCGTCTCGCCGTAGCTGTAGGCATCGAAGCTGACAATGTCAGTCGAAGTCTCAAGCACAACTGACCAGTCGGTGTTGCCGCAGCAGTGAATGGACTTGAGTCCGCTGATGCCCCCCAGTGTTTCCTCCAGCAGGGTCACCACCTGCTCGCGCTGTATGGAGACGTAGGCTGAGCCCAGCGAGGTGAGATAAGGCTCATCGACCGAAATGATCGTGGTCGCCGGTATGGCGGCAAGAGCCCTCTCCTGCCAGGCCGCCTTCAGTCTCAGGTGCTTGGCTGCGGCATCCGCCAGGACCTCGTCGTAGAGAATGGGACGCTGGTCCTTGTCCGTGACGGTCAGCCCGAAGCTGATGGGGCCCGTCACCTGGCCCTTGACAGCCTTTCGCGGCGCGCTGCCGACCGCGGCGACGAACGCATGGAAGCCCCGGGCGTAGTCGTCATCCAGGCCGCGGCGTTCTGTGTTGTCCTCGAGGTAGTCAGCGTAGAGCTGCTCCAGTTGCAGGCTCAGGTCCCGTGACCGGTCCACCCCGATCCGCCCTTCCCCCAGCACCACGCCGGGGAACCCTTCGCTGAACTGGACGTACATGTTCTCCAGAAACGACCTCTGGGGCAGTTGCGGCCAGGCCGGAATGTCGGGGAGGTGAGTCAGGACCAGAGAGCATGCTTCTTGAGGATCGGTGTGCGGCAGGCTGCCTATCGCCGTTGCCAGACCGTTGAGCTCGAACCTCGCATCGCTCATTTGAGATACTTACCTATGAACAGGTCCAGCTCCTCCTTCTTGTTCGGAGGGATCATGTCCCTTGACGTAATGATAGCATCTCGAAGGGCGAAGGCGCAACTGCATTCCCTCTTGCCGGGCAGTTGGGCGCTCGCTGTCTTGATTGTCTCTTTGGCCGCGTCCACGGTCTGCATCAGGTTCTGGATCACCATGTCTATCGTGACCGACTCGTGCACCTCGTGCCAGCAGTCGTAGTCGGTGACACAGGCAATGGTCGCATAGCATATCTCCGCCTCGCGCGCGAGCTTGGCCTCGGGGAGGGCGGTCATTCCGATGACGCTCGCTCCCCAGGAGCGGTACAGGTTCGACTCCGCCCGTGTGGAGAAGAGAGGCCCCTCCATCGCCACATATGTGCCTCCGGAGTGCACCCGGGGCACGTGGGTACCCGCGTGGTAGTAGGCGGCCTGGTAGAGGAGCTGGCTCAGAGACGGGCAGAAGGGATCGGCGAACGTGCAGTGCACGACGACGCCTTCCCCGAAGAATGTGTTCACCCTGCTCTTGGTGCGGTCGATTATCTGGTCCGGTATGACTATGTCGAGCGGCTGTACCTCCTCCTTGAGGCTGCCCACGGCGCTCACTGATATGATCCACTCGACTCCGAGCGACTTCAGCGCCCAGATGTTGGCTTTGACGGGAAGCTCGGTGGGCAGGATCTGATGTCCCCGCCCGTGCCTGGGGAGGAAGGCGACCCTTGTCTCGCCCAGCGCGCCGACGATGATCGCGTCGCTCGGATCGCCGAACGGGGTCTTGACCCGGACCTCTTCGACGTCGGTCAGGCCGTCGATCCCATAGAGTCCGCTTCCTCCGATTACGCCAAGTCTTGCCTCTGGCATTGTCGTCTCCTTTGTCCCTCAGCGCATCGCATCGGGCAATGCGGCGCTGCAGACGTTGTCATTTGACCGATGGCTGCCGCAACGTTTCCGTGTAGGGCTCTCTGCTCACACCTGCCTCGGTGATGATGGCCGTCACGTAGCGATGGGGGGTGACGTCGAAGGCCGGGTTGGCGGCGGGCACGCCTTCGGGAGCGATCCGCACACCGAGGACGTGCGTGACCTCGTCGGCCCGTCTCTCTTCGATGGGGATGTCGTCGCCCGAAGCCAGCGAGAAGTCAATGGTGCTCACCGGGGCTGCCACGTAGAAGGGTATGGCGTTCTCCGTGGCCAGCACCGCCACGGAATACGTACCGATCTTGTTGGCCACGTCGCCGTTGGCGGCGATGCGGTCGGCGCCGACGATAGCGCAGTCGATGTCGCCCTTCTTCATGAAGTGGCCTGCCATGCTGTCGGTTATCAGCGTCACCGGGATGCCGTCTTTCATCAGCTCCCAGGTGGTAAGCCGGGCACCCTGAAGCAGCGGGCGTGTCTCGTCGGCATAGACGCTCACCCGCTTGCCCTGTTCCTTCGCCATCTTGATGACGCCGAGAGCTGTCCCATACCCGGCGGTGGCCAGCGACCCGGCGTTGCAGTGCGTCAGTATTGTGAATCCATCATGTATCAGTTCCGCCCCGAACTCGCTGAGGCGGCGGTTGGCTTCGTCGTTCTCAGCGTCGATCCCCTTTGCCTCGGCGACAAGGGCCGCCTTGATCTGCTCCACATCCTCCCCGCGCTGAGCCGCGCGGTTCATTCTCTCCAGCGCCCAGAACAGGTTGACGGCCGTGGGGCGGGATGACGCCAGAGCCTCACTCACGGACCGCAGGCTGGCCAGGAACTCGGCCTTCGAGCCCGCTTCTATCCTCTGAGCGCCGACGACCAGGCCATAGGCTGCGGCAACCCCGATGTCGGGAGCCCCGCGAATCCGCAGGGTCTTGATCGCCTCGATCACGTCGCGATAGTCGGCCAGCTCCAGAAAGACCTCTTCGTGCGGCAGCCTGGTCTGGTCAATGATCCTGATTCTGTCCCCGAGCCATTCGGTAGGGTTCATGGCTGGTTTGCAGTCCTCCTTATCGGGGTCCGGCGCTTTCAGTACTGGATCAGGGAGGTCATCTCGTAGTCCTTCAGCCTCTCCCTGCCTTTCAGGAAGGTCAGTTCGACGAGGAAGGCAAGAGCGGCGACCTCTCCTCCGAGCCTCTCCACCAGCTCGATCGTGGCCGCGACTGTTCCTCCCGTCGCGAGCAGGTCGTCGATGATCAGGACTTTCTGGCCCGGCAAGATGGCGTCCCTGTGCATGTGCAGGGAGTTCAGCCCGTACTCAAGGGCGTACTCGGCGCTGATGCACTCCGCGGGAAGCTTGGCCGGCTTGCGCACGGGCACGAATCCGACGCCGAGGTTGTACGCAAGGGGAGCGCCCAGGATGAACCCCCGGGCTTCCGCCGCCACCACCATGTCGATTCCCCTGCCCCGGTATCTGTCGGTGAAGGAGTCGATCGCCTGCCTGAAAGCGACGGCATCTCGGAGCAGCGGTGTGATGTCCTTGAAGAGGATCCCTTTCTTGGGGAAGTCCGGTATGTCGCGGATTCTGTCTTCCAGCCTCATTGTTCCCTCCTCGGCCGGGTGTATGGCACCGCCGCTTCGGCCTTTCCCAGCCACCTCGCGCCTGTCCGTTCGAGTGAGCCTGCGCCCGCTCAGAGTCTGCCGATCGCCACCAGGTATTGAACGCCCTCGTTTCTGCCGTCAAGCGCGAGCATGCGGTTCAGGTCACCGTCATGGAACGCGCCAACGGGGCATGAACCCAGGCCGAGTGATGTAGCCACCAGACAAGCATTCTGGGCGATGTGCCCCGCCTCGAAATGAATGTAGCGGTGGCCTCTTTCGCCATACCGCTGAGTCGTGCGCCGGTAAACCGACGAGAGCACCAGAACCACGTTCGCTGTCCCCAGGAACCTCTGTCCCAGCCCCGCCCGCACCAGCTCCTGGCGAAGGTCGCCGGTGCGCACCGTCTCGAGCTCGTGCGCTGCGATCAGATAGCGGTAGCCGCCCGGGGACAGGCCGTCGACGCTGTTGACGATGGGGTAGACCTCTATGGGATAGGTCGCGCCCGCTGACGGCGCGGCCCTGAAGCCGTTCCTTGTGTCGGTCACTCCACACGCATACTGGAGCAGTCGTGACAGCTCCGCCAGGGCCATCGCTACGCCGGAGAAGTCGCGCTGGGACCTCCTGCTGGCGATGACCTTCTCGATGCCGGGCCCGCAAGGGTCTGCTTCGGTCGCGAGTAGCGTTCTCGTCATTGCCGACTGACTGATTATAAACTCGGCGGGATAGCATCGCAAGCTACTGTGCATGCTCCTGCGACTGGTGCCGGTCTCGCCGGCGCGGCTGCATCTGATCATTGCCCCCGTGCCACCGACGATTGTACTAGACGAGCCGTTAGTGAAACATTAAGAATGTGAACTGAAGCTTACGGGGGGATTGAGTACGCATAACATCCGTGACTGAGCCCCTTGGTGCCGGCCGTGCCGAACAGTGCCCAAATTGGTCCCCGTAATCCCCCATTTTTCCTATTCCGTTGCCGAGCGATCTGTGCTAGCATTGCGTGACTCCGGGGATTTCGGGTAGAAAAAGACAACTTCCGGCCCTTGCAAAAGTGTAGCGGACTCTGTAAAATCCGCAAATTGGAAACTGCCGATAGGCATTCAAGGCGAGGCGAGGATGGTATTCTATCAGTTGAGCGAGAAAGCGAAACTCAGGCGGCATCGTACCAACGAGGCCATAGCTCTGGCGATGCAGAGCCGGTGGGAAGAGGCCGTCGAGGTCAACAGGAGCATTATCGAGATATTCCCCGACGATGGCGACGCGTTCAATCGGCTGGGCAAGGCGCTGGTGCAGCTCGGCAAGTACGCTGACGCGAGGGATGCCTACGGTCACGCGCTGGAGATCGACCCGAACAACAGCATCGCCAGGAAGAACTTCGACCGCCTGGTGCACCTCAAAGACAACCATGAGACGCCGGCCAACGGCAAGCAGGTCAGCTCTCACCTGTTCATCGAGGAGACCGGCAAGGCCGACGTCAGCTTCCTGCACCGGCTCGCGCCCCCGGGAGTGCTGGCGAAGGTGGCCGCAGGGGACACCGTGTACTTGAAGCCTCAGGGGCAAACGCTGACGGTGGAGACCGATGACGGCGAGTACGTTGGCGAAGTGGAGCCCAAGCTGGGGTTGCGTCTCATGAAGCTCATGGATGGCGGCAACAAGTACTCCGCCGCCATCGCCAGCATTGGCGATGGCAAGGGCAGGGTGATGATCAAGGAGGTGTTCCAGCATCCGAGCCAGGCGGGTCGTCCTTCCTTCCCGGCTCGCGCCGCCGACGGGTTCAGGCCGTACGTGCGGGAGAGCGTGCTGAAATACGAACGGGATGAGGACGAAGAGGATTTCGAGGACGACTACCCCGGCGATATCGAGAAAGAGGAACCGGCTCGAGAGGAAGTGACGACGCTTGAGGAGATAGTTGCCCTCGAAGGCGAGGGCGATGAAGAAAGAGGGGTTGAGCTGACCGGATAGCCCGGAAGAGTGCAGCGGCTCAAGGGGAAGGCCGAGGCAAGCGCCTCGGCCTTCCCCTTTGACGTTCGTATTGGGCCGTGATACACTGTTGCCGATGCCGCAAGCTGGCAGCCCGTCCGGGGATGGAGGCAGATTGAGGCGCCCGCTTCAAGCCTTCAGGGAGCAGATGCTCCAGGTCACTTCGTTCGGTCAGATCTTCGGACAGGCTCCTGGGCGGGCGGGTCGAGAATCAGGAGGGAAACGGGCATGGAGATAGGGACCGTCAGGCCGGTGAACATAGAGGACGAGATGAAGAGCTCCTATCTCGACTACGCCATGAGCGTGATCGTGTCGCGCGCTCTGCCCGATGCCCGCGACGGCCTGAAGCCCGTGCAGAGGCGCATACTCTACGCGATGAACGACATGGGCCTGCGCCACGACACCCCGTACAAGAAGAGCGCTCGCATCGTGGGTGAGGTGCTTGGCAAGTACCATCCACACGGAGACACGGCGGTCTACGATGCCATGGTGCGGATGGCTCAGGACTTCTCGATGAGATACAGGCTGGTCGATGGGCAGGGCAACTTCGGCAGCGTGGACAATGACCCTCCCGCGGCAATGAGGTATACCGAGGCCCGTCTCACGCGGATAGCCGGCGAGATGCTGGCCGACATCGACAGGGATACGATTGATTTCGCCCCCAACTTCGACGACAGCCTCAAGGAGCCGGTTGTACTGCCGGCGAGGCTGCCCAATCTTCTGCTGAACGGGGCTGCGGGCATCGCCGTGGGCATGGCGACCAATATCCCGCCGCACAATCTGGGTGAGCTCTGCGACGGCATCCGCTGCCTCATAGACAACCCGGATGCCACCATCGATGAGCTGCTCAAGCTGATCCCGAGCCCGGACTTCCCGACGGGCGGCATCATAGAGGGACTGGAGGGTATCCGCAACGCCTATACGACGGGCCGCGGCAGGATGGTGATCAGGGCCAAGACCCACATCGAAGAGGCGGCCAAGGGAGGAAGATATCGCATAGTGGTCACGGAGCTGCCGTACCAGACGAACAAGGCCACGCTCGTGGAGCGGGTGGCCGATCTGGTGAGGAACAAGAAGATAGATGGCATCTCCGAGGTGAGGGACGAGTCCGACAGGGAGGGCATGCGCGTCGTCTTCGACCTCAAGAGAGAAGGACAGGCGCAGCAGGTGCTCAACAACCTCTACAAGCACACGGCCATGCAGTCGACCTTCTTCGTCAACATGCTCGCTCTGGTGGATGGCCAGCCCAAGATGCAGACCCTGAAGGGAGCGCTGACTCACTATATCGGGTTCCGTCGCCAGGTGATCACCCGCAGGTCCCGGTTCGACCTGGAGAAGGCGAGAGAGAGGGCCCACATCCTCGAGGGCTTCAAGATAGCGCTCGACAATCTCAACGAGGTCATCGCCACCATCCGCCGCTCCCAGACAGTGGAAGCGGCTCGCACTAACCTGATGAAGCAGTTTGACCTCAGTCAGGTCCAGGCCCAGGCTATCCTGGACATGCAGTTGCGGCGGCTGGCCGCTCTGGAACGCAAGAAGATCCTCGATGAGTATGCGGAGGTGCTCAAGACAATTGCGTATCTGGAGGACCTTCTGGCGAATCCGAAGAAGATCGACTTCCTTGTCAAGGAGGAGGTCGGCGAGTTGAAGTCCAACTACTCCGACCCCCGGCGCTCCGAGATCAGCGGCCAGGAGCTGCAGGACTTCAGCGACGATGACCTGATTCCCAAGCAGCAGATGGTCGTGACCCTCAGCAAGAGGGGCTACATCAAGAGGGTGGCCACGGACATCTATCGCCAGCAGCACAGGGGCGGTCGAGGTGTCCAGGGGATGGTGACCAGAGAGGCCGACTACGTCCGGAGAATGCTCGTCACCAGCACCCACCAGCACCTGCTGTTCTTCACCGATCGCGGCCGGGTGTTCCGACTGAAGTGCTACGAGATTCCGCGAGAGAGCTCGCGCACGGCCAAGGGCATACCGATCGTGAACCTCATTTCGATCGATGCGAAGGAACAGGTCACGGCGCTGATCATGGCACCCGAGTCCGTGGAGGACAAGTTCCTTGTGCTCGCCACGCGAAACGGAGAGGTCAAGAAGACGGCAGCGTCCGAGTTCGCGTCGGTGCGTTCGAGCGGGCTCATCGCCATGGACCTTGAGGCGGGGGATGAGCTTGTGAGAGCCCAGGTCGCGGGCCCCGATGATCACGTGGTCATCGCGTCCGAAGCGGGCCAGTCGATCAAGTTCTCCGTTGCCAAGCTCCGCGCTGCATCGAGAACGAGCGGCGGCGTACGGGGAATACGCCTCGCTCCGGGTGATGTCGTGGTCGGCATGGAGGTCGCCGTTCCCGACGGGCAGATGCTTGTCATCAGCGCCAATGGATTCGGGAAGCGCACTCCGTTCAAGTCGTATCCGCTTCAGCATCGTGGTGGCGGCGGGGTGCGCACCTTCAAGGTCGTGCCGAAGACGGGCAAGGTCGTGTCGGCGCTCATCGTGCAGCCGTCCGACGAGCTGATGCTGATATCGGCCAAGGGCATCGTCATTCGCACGACTGTCGACAGCATCCCCACTCAAGGCAGGGACACGCAGGGCGTGACCGTCATGAGAGTGGAGGAGGGCGACTCGGTGGCTTCCATAAGCTGTCTCGGCAAGGAGTAGACGGCCCCCTTTTCGCCCGCCAAAGGTCCGCATCGGGACCACGCCCCTCCCATCGCCTCAGCAGTGACCTCCTTCGCGAACGCCGAGGGTGCCGACAGTAGGCATGTATCCGCAGCGCGGCCAGGGCATGACTTGACATAAATACGGCAACTGGCCTTTGGCGTTCGCCGCCTCGACCGGGCCCGTTTGGTTGCTATATAATGCGGGGAAGCAGGATTGAGAGGGCGGCGAATGGAGGGCAAGAAGACGTCCTGTGTTTCCGAGGGCATCGGCGACGGGGACTCGGCCTCGGGAGGGAAGAATCGGGTGCTGGCGGGCTGGCGGGCCGTGACGTCGCGGAAGATCCTGGTCCGCATACTGCTCATCATCCTTGTAGTCGCCATCACGACCTCGGTTTTCGTCTATCGAGAGCAGGTGACGGACCTGCAGGGCTTGGGGTATCTGGGGGCGTTCCTGGTGGCGCTGATAAGCAGTGGCACCATATTCCTTCCGGTCCCGGGCATAGCCCTGATATACGCCCTCGGGCAGTCGCTCAACCCTCTCCTGCTCGGCCTGGTGGCGGGTGCGGGGTCGGCCCTGGGCGAGATCACGGGCTACATGGCGGGCTTCAGCGGGCAGGCGGTGCTGGAGAGCAACAGGTACTACCCGCGGCTGGAGCGGTGGATGAGGCGGAGGGGGTCCATCGTTATCTTCGTCCTCTCCTTCGTACCCAACCCGTTCTTCGACATAGCGGGAGCGATAGCGGGAGCGCTGAGATTCCCCTTGTGGAAGTTCCTGGTGGTGTGCTTCCTGGGCAAGACGCCCAGGTTCATGCTCATCGCCTTCGCCGGTGCATACACGATGGACTGGGTGGTCCGTTTCTTCGAGAAGTACTTCTAGCGTGTCCTGGCGAAGCTCTTGAGGGCGAGCCTGACCTTGTCCTCCAGGCTCAGGTCAGGCGTGTGGGGGACGGTCGCCGAGGCGGCGGTAGCCTCCGACGCGCTGTAGCCCAGGCCCATCAGCGCCGCCTTCACGTCGTCATGGGGATAGGGAGCAAGCGTCACCGCCTGTTCGAACTTGCCTTTGAGCTCGAGGGCGAGGCGGGCGGCGGTCTTCTTGCCGACACCGGATACGGAACTCAGGAGTGTCTCATCCCCGGAAGCGACCGCCAGGGCGAGGCGGTCCGGGCTCAGGGTTGACAGGAGCGCCAGGGCCACCCTCGGGCCGACGCCGCTGACAGTGATCATCAGCTCGAACATCCTCAGTTCCTCGACCGTGGCGAACCCGTACAGCGCAAGGCTGTCCTCCTTGACCTGGAGGTGAGTG
>CAZNMB010000011.1:0-17846 GCA_964574095.1 uncultured Dehalococcoidia bacterium | reverse complement strand
CCGGCGCTGGCTCGCTATCGCCCTCACCTCCGGCGGCAGCACAACCCAGTCCGGGAAGCTGGAGATCATGCCCACGCCGCCGACGATGATGACCGAGTCGATGTTGTCGTCCTCCAGCATCGGCCAGAGGGCCTGGAAGTTGACAAGGTCTCCCCCGGGATCGACCGGGTTGCCTCGGGACCACCTGACGGACATCATCCCAGCCAGCTTCTTCATTGTGCCCGGCGTGAACTGGGGCATCTCCAGGCCCACCCGCCTCACGGCGTCCGCCGCCATGACAGCCATGCCGCCGCCCATGGCCAGGACGCCGACCCTTCTGCCGCGCGGCAGGGGCTGTCCCAGCAGCGCCACGGCCACATCGACAAGCTCGCTCAGCTCATCGACCCTGATCACGCCGCTCTGGCGCAGGGCCATGTCGAGGACGGCATCCGAGCCCGCCAGAGAGGCGGTGTGCGAATGCGCAGCCCGGCCTCCGGCATCGGTGCGCCCGGCCTTCATGACGACGATGGGCTTCCTCCTGGTGATCTCGCGGGCCAGATTGAAGAAGCGCCGTCCTTCCCGGAATCCCTCGATGTACCCCAGGATGACCTTCGTATCCTCATCGTCCGCCAGGTACTCCACGAAGTCCTCGAAGTGCAGGTCCGCCTCGTTTCCCGAGCTGACGAACTTGCTGAACCCGATGCCCATCTGGCCCCCGTAGTTGGTGACCGACTGGCTCGAGTTCCCGCTCTGGGAGATGAGGGCTACACTCCCTCTCTTCACGCCGGGAAGGAAACCCACAGTGCGCACGTTGTGATGGGTGTCGATGTGCCCGAGGCAGTTGGGCCCGACCAGCCGCATTCCTCCCCTCCGGGCGATCCCAACGACCTCCTCCTGAAGCCGGACCCCCTCGCCGCCGATCTCGGCCATGCCGCTGGTGATGACAATGGCGACCCTGACGCCCTTGCTCACGCAGTCCCGCATGACCTCGACGATGGCCTGAAAGGGGACAGTTATCACGGCGAGGTCCACCGGCCCCGGCACGTCCACCACGCTGGGGTACGCCTTCAGGCCCAGGACCTCGCTCTCCTTCCTGTTCACCGCATACAGCGGCCTCCCGCTCCGGCTCGCCTGCAGTCGCGCCAGAATGATGTAGCCCCACTTGCCAATCTGATTGGAGGCCCCGATAACGGCCACCGAACGGGGATTGAACAGGCAGTCCAGCTCTTCCTTAAGACCCATGTCCTTCGCGGCTCCTCCAGACATCATTGTAGGGGCACGGCACGCCGTGCCCCTACTAATACAGTATACCCGCGTCGTGCTCCGAGATCAAAGCCCCTTATCGACGAGGTACGAGGCGAGGTCGCCGATGCGGCAGCTGTAGGCCCACTCATTGTCATACCAGCTCAGGACCTTGACCATGTTGCCCCCGATGGCCATCGTGCTCAGAGCATCGAGAATAGAGCTGGCGGGGTTCTCCTTGAAGTCAATGCTGACCAATGGCTCCTCGCAGACCTCCAGGATACCCTTGAGCGCACCGGCGGCGGCATCGCGCATCGCCTTGTTCACGTCATCGGCGGTAACATCCTTACCCAGAACGGCCACGAGATCGACCACCGAGACGGTGGACGTCGGGACCCGGTACGCCATCCCGTGAATCTTGCCCTGGAGGTCCGGTATCACCTGGGCCACGGCCTTGGCCGCGCCCGTGGTCGTGGGTATGATGCTGAGCGCCGCCGCCCGCGCGCGCCGCAGGTCCTTGTGCACCGTGTCCAGAATCCTCTGATCGTTCGTATAGGCGTGGATGGTGGACATGAGCGCCTTGGTCACGCCGAAGGAATCGTTGAGGACCTTGGCTACGGGAGCGACGCAGTTGGTGGTGCAGGAGGCATTGGAGATAACGTGGTGTTTCGCCGGGTCATACTTCTCGTGGTTCACGCCGAGGACAATCGTTATGTCCTCCTGCTTCGCAGGCGCCGTGATGAGTACCTTCTTGGCGCCTCCCTGGAGGTGCCCCGCTGCCTTCGGCCCCTCGGTGAACCGCCCCGTGCCCTCGACCACTATCTCCACTCCGTAGTCCCGCCACGGGATGTTGGCCGGCTCCCGCTCTGAGATGACCTTGATCTTCTTGCCGTCGACTACGATCGAGTCCTCGGCGGCCTCGACCTTGCCCGGGTAGCGCCCGTAGTTGCTGTCATACTTGAGGAGATGAGCATTGGTCTTGGTGTCCGTCAGGTCGTTGACCACCACAACCTCAAGTTTGCCCGCGTGCTGCTCGTTGATCGCTTTCAGCACCTGCCTGCCGATTCGCCCGAAGCCGTTGATCCCGATCTTGGTCGCCATCGCGGCACCTCCTATGATATTTTGACTGGTGGCTGCATCGCCTATGTCAGTGACCTCGCTCGAACCCCGCCGCCGGCCGCGGCCCGCCTCTTCAGCGTGTCGATGAACGCCTCGACCCGCGTCCTCGCGTGGTGATTGAGCACGAAGTCGTTGTTGCCCTCGAGAGTAAGAATGGGCAATCCTATGGAATCACGGAATATGATATCCCCTATTCCGCGGTGGCAGAAGGCCTGGACGTAGTGTATCACCCCGTCAACCCGCCGCCGGCGCAACTGCGCCCGGATATCCTCCACCCGGCCCCGCACGGAGTAGGGATAGGTGTAGTTGCTATACTGCTCGGCCAGGGACCGGCCGGGCTCCGGCATCGCGAACTGGCGCTGCACCTCGTTGAACACGACGCGGGCACCGTTGCGCTCGATGAACGAGTACAGGTCACCGGGGAACACCGGAGGCACGCCGACGTAGGCGAGGCGAAGGCAGCCCTCCGGATAGGGTTCCCTGCTCCGGGCGCGGTCGATGAGATCACGCAGCCGGCTCTCGTAAGCCCGGACGTCACCGCCGAAGTCAGACGCCTCAACGAGCGCGAGGTGGTTCTCCGCCCCGCTAACCACGCCGTCCTGCCACGTCAGCTCGTCCACCTCCATCGCGAGCCGCCTCGCGGGCCCGAGCTGCGCGCGCACCTCTTCCGCCTTCGCCAGGGTCGTGCCCAGCCTTTCCGCGAGGTCTTCCAGCGCGTCCCCCATGAGCCCGGCGTCGGGCCGGCCGGGATAGGCGAAGGGCAGCGCCTCGATGCCCTTGAGCTTGAGCACCTCCATCAGCATCACGGTGTTGGAGCAGTCGCCGCCGGTCACGCAGAGCACCGCGTCCACGCCGCGCTCCATGCACACGCCGTAGATGCCCTTGATCCAGGTACAGCAGTTCTGGGGGAAGCCCGCCTTCTCGGCGACCTCAACCAGGTGCTCCCGCCGCCGGCTCCCGATGAAGACGTTGTTCAGGTCCACGGGCGTGCAGCCCGCGGCCATCAGGGCCTCGATGGGGACCGTCGACGTGATGCCGATCTTCTTCATGCGGCTCCTGTGGCCCTCCCCCGACTCGCGCGAACACCTCTGCGCAGGTCGGCCAATCCTACCGCCGCCCCAGCTTGCCGAAGGCTTCCATCCCCGCGAATCTCGCCCGGTCTCCCAGCTCCTCCTCGATCCGCAGCAGCCGGTTGTACTTGGCCACCCGCTCGGAGCGACAGGGCGCGCCCGACTTGATCTGTCCCGAGCCGGTGGCGACGACCAGGTCGCTGATGGTCACGTCCTCGGTCTCCCCGGAGCGATGGCTGACCACGGACGTCCATCCGGCCTTTCCGGCCATCTCAATGACGCCCAGGGTCTCCGTGAGCGTGCCGATCTGGTTGAGCTTGATCAATATCGAGTTCGACGATCCCTCGGCGATGCCGCGGCCGAGACGCTCCTCGTTCGTGGTGTACAGATCGTCCCCCACTATCTGTATCTTGCCGCCCAGCCTCTCGGTCATCAGCTTCCATCCGTCCCAGTCATCCTCCGCCATCCCGTCCTCGATGCTGATGATCGGGTAGGCGGAGACGAGCCCGCTGTAGTACTCCACCATCTGGGCGCTGGTGTAGGATACCCCCTCCTTCGCGAGAACGTACTTGCCATCCTTGTAGAACTCGCTGGACGCGGGGTCGAGAGCGATGAAGCACTGCTTCCCCGCGCGGTATCCGGCGGCCTCGATGGCCTCCAGGATCACCTCCACCGCCTCCCTGTTGGTCGCCAATCGGGGCGCGAAACCGCCCTCGTCGCCCACGGACGTGTTTGCCCCCCTGCCCTTGAGCACCTTCTTGAGAGCATGGTAGACCTCGGCCCCAATCTGCAGGGCATGAGCGAAGCTCGCGGCCCCCGCGGGCATCACCATGAACTCCTGGAGGTCCACCGAGTCCTCGGCGTGTCTTCCGCCGTTGAGGATGTTCATCATGGGCACCGGCAGCAGGTGAGCGTCCTCGCCGCCCAGGTAGCGATAGAGCGGCATGCCCTGAGAATTGGCGGCCGCATGCGCCGCGGCCAGCGACACGCCCAGTATGGCATTGGCCCCCAGCTTCCCCTTGTTAGGGGTGCCGTCGAGATCGATCATCCTCTGGTCGATCGCCGACTGCTCCAGCGCGGACATCCCCACGATCGCGGGGGCGATGACATCCCTGATGTTGGCTATCGCCTTCAACACGCCCTTGCCCTGATAGACAGAGCGGTCGCCGTCACGCAGCTCGACCGCTTCGTGACTGCCCGTGCTCGCACCCGATGGGACCGCGGCCGTTCCCGCAGTACCGTCAGCCAGCGTGACCTCAACCTCGACTGTGGGATTGCCCCTGGAGTCAAGTATCTGTCGGCCCCTGATGTCCGTGATGCTTCTCATCGCGATTTCCTCCTCTTGCGTTCGATTGCCGCCAGAGCCTTGTCCACTGCGTCCACGGCGTCGCGGGCGACGATGATCGATTCGTCGGACTGTCCGTTCCTCGACAGCGCCCAGGTTCCCAGGCCCACGACGGGGATCTCATTGCGCAGGGCGTAGGCGATCTCCGAGAGGGTCCCGTATTCGCCGGCGACGGCGATCACCGCCTGGCCCGAGCAGACCACGACCACGTTTCGCGCCTCTCCAAGCGTGGTGACGATGGGGATGTCCACGTAGGGATTGGCGTCCTCACGCCTGCTGCCGGGGAGGATGCCCACAGTCGTACCGCCGGCCGATCGGGCCCCCTTGCACGCCGCGGCCATGACCCCCGTCAGCCCGCCGCAGATCAGAGTGGCCCCGCGCCGCGCAAGCTCGGCGCCGACCTGCTCCGCGAGCGCCGCCTCCTCTTTCGTACACCTGCTCCCGCCGATCACCGAGACGAACACTCCGGCTCCTCTCGAAAGAGATAAGAGAAGCCCAGATGAGAACCCACCTGGGCTTGCGGCTCCGGACTCAAACAGCCAGCTTTCATGTCTGGGACGCCGGGGCGTCGCGGTTCCGCGTCGGCGGTCTCGCCTGCCCGCGCCGGCTACTCCGCACGCGGATGGGAGCTGTCATACACGCGACGCATGCGCTCGGTGGTGAGATGCGTGTACACCTGAGTGGTGGATATGTTGGCATGCCCCAACAGCTCCTGGAGCTCCCTGAGATTCATCTTGCCGCTGTGAAGCAGATGCGTCGCGATGCTGTGACGCAAAACGTGGGGCGTGAGCTCCGCCGTGATCTCCGCCTTCTTCGCGTACCCCTTCAGTATGAGCCAGAACCCCTGCCTTGTCAGCCTCTGTCCCCGGCGGTTCAGGAATAGCGCCGTCTCGCCGGTCGCACCCAGGAGCCGCAACCGGCCATCGTCGATGTAGCTCTTCACGGCCCTTGTCGCCTTGCTGTGGATTGGGATTATGCGCTCCTTGGAGCCCTTGCCGAAGCAGCGCACGAACCCGGCCTTCAGATTCACGTCGCGCACGTTGAGCGATACCAGCTCGCTCACCCTCATTCCGGTGGCGTACACCAGCTCGAGCATGGCCTTGTCCCGCTTCGCCTCCGGAGTCGAGAGCCTGGCCGACTCCTCCAGCAATCGCTCGACCTCCTCGACCGAGATCGACCTGGGCAGCGACTTCCCCACCTTCGGCCCTGCGATGCCTTCCGCGGGGTTCGCCCCCAGAACGCCCTCCGCGACGAGGAAATTGAAGAACGACTTGATTGCCGCCACCTTGCGGGCGGTGGTCGCGGGCGCATAGCTGCGCTCACGCAGATTGATCATGTAGTCCAGGACGACCGACTTGTCCACGGATGACCACGCCGGCTCAGGGCCGTTGTCCTTCGGCAACCGGCTGCGCACGAAGGCCACGAACTGCCTCAGGTCGTTGCCATACGCATCCAGAGTGTTCTTGGAAAAGCCCTTCTCGATAGACAGCGCAGACAGGAAGCTCGCAATCGCCTCTTCCATCGCACTCCTTCCGCAGCAGACTGGCGCCCTAGACCGGCACCTTCACAGGCGGCAGGTCCAGGCCCTTCTCCTCGCACACTTCCCGGTAGATCAGAGCAAGCTCCTTGCCGAAAAGCGCCCGCTTGCGCTTCACCGCCAGTGCCCGCGCGCGCTCCAGTATCTCACGGGCAAGCCCCTCCGGCAGCTCGATCCCGAACTCGTTGGCGAACTTGAACTGTATGGTGTGGGAGCCGCTGTGCTTGCCCACAAGGATCTGCCTCTCCGAGCCCACTTCCTCGGGGGAGAACGCCTCGTAGGTGCCGGGGTACTTGAGCACGCCGTCAGCGTGGATGCCGGACTCGTGAGCGAAGATATTGTCCCCGGTGATCGCCTTGCTGACCGGCAGGGGCCGGCGCGCAACATCGGCGACATAGCGGGAGATGGCACGCAGCTTCGTCGTGTCTATGCCGAGATCGATCTTCTCAATGTGCTTCAGGGCCATGACCACCTCGGCAAGGCACGCGTTGCCGGCCCTCTCTCCCAGGCCGTTCACAGTAGTATTGACATATCTGGCCCCGGCCTTGATCCCTGCTATGGCGTTGGCGGTGGCCATGCCGAAGTCGTTGTGCGTGTGCATCTCCACGTCGATCCCCGTCTTCTCCACCAGCCGCCGGACTGTGTCGTAGGTCATGAACGGGTCCAGAACCCCGACTGTGTCGCAGAACCGCACGCGGTCGGCCCCGGCTTCCTTCGCGTTGTCGGCAAACTGGAGCAGAAAGTCCTGATCGGCCCGGGAGGCATCCTCAGCATTGACCGACACATAGAGATCATGGCTCTTCGCATACCTGGCCGCCCTGGTGACGCCGTCCAGGACCCACCGCCGGCTCTGGCGGAGCTTGTGCTGAATATGGATGTCGGACACCGAGATGCTCAGCGCCACGGCCCCCGTGCCGCACTTCAGCGAGGCGTCGATGTCCGAGATGACCGGCCGGTTCCACGTGAGGACCCGCGCCTTGAGACCGAGAGCGATGATCTGCCTGATCGCCTCCATCTCGTCCCCGCCCATCGCGGGGACGCCGACCTCTATCTCATGCACACCGAGCTCATCGAGCATTTGAGCGATGCGCACCTTCTCGTCGTTGGTGAAGACAACGCCCGCCGTCTGCTCGCCGTCTCTCAGGGTGGTGTCATCGATGAAAAGGTCCAAGTCCGCCCGGTCTCCCGTCAGCTTCGATCTGGCCCAGACTACAGCAAAGCTTTCTAAACATAACACAACCTCCATCGCTTTGCAAGCAGTCTCAAACAGAGAGAACTTCCGTATTTGCATAACGAACGGCGCATTTGATATACTGAGTTATTGCAGCAGAGCGAATTGTCCCGCGCTGACTCTCGCTGCTGAGGATTGAGGGTCGAGGCTGGTGCGCTGTGCTGCGGCGGAGTACCCCCGGGGACCCGAGACTGCCCCAGGATGCCGGCCCGACAGGTATTGAAATGAAGCTGTGGAGAACGCCCTTTGATCAGGGCGAGAAGGCGACCAGGCCCCCCAGGGTGCTGATCGACAGAGAGCGGTGCAAGGGCTGCGGCTACTGCGTCGAGTTCTGCCCTCGCGGCGCCCTCGTTATGAGCAACGAGATGAACCCCAAGGGCTACACGCTGGCTGCCGTGGCCGACGAGAGCAAGTGTCTCGGCTGCGGACTTTGTGACATCCTCTGCCCCGAATTTGCGGTTCGCCTGGAGTTCGGCGACCAGGAAAGCTGACGGTACTTCCAGTGTCCGACAACGGAGCGCTCTGCGGAACCTATTTCATGAACGGCGACGTCGCCTGTGCCGAAGGCGCCGTCAGCGCCGGCTGTCGCTTCTTCGCCGGCTATCCCATCACGCCGGCCACCGAGGTTGCCGAGAGGATGAGCGAGCGGCTGCCCGAAGTCGGGGGCGTGTACGTCCAGATGGAGGACGAGATCGCCTCGATGAACGCCGTGCTGGGCGCATCCTGGGCGGGGCTCAAATCCATGACCGCTACCTCCGGCCCCGGGTTCAGCCTGATGATGGAGAACCTGGGACTGGGTGTCATGCTGGAGACGCCCTGCGTGCTCGTGAATGTCCAGCGCGCCGGACCGTCAACAGGCCTGCCCACCCTGGTGGCGCAGGGCGACATGATGCAGGCGCGATGGGGCTCGCACGGCAGCTACGAGATTATCGCGTTGGTTCCCAGCTCGCCTCAGGATATGTTCGATCTGACGATCACTGCGTTCAACCTGTCGGAGAGGTACCGCGTACCGGTGCTCATCATGGCCGACGAAGCGGTGGGACACATGAGCGAGAAGGTCGTCATACCGGGGATAGCCCCCCAGGACCTGATCGTCCGCCCCAGACCCAAACATCGCGCGGGGCGGTACCTGCCCTACGAGGCCGACGGCGACCTGGTGCCGCCCATGGCTATCGCCGGCGAGGGGTACCGCTTCCATGTGACCGGCCTCACCCACGACGAGAGAGGCTACCCGACAATGACCGCGGAGGCGCAGGACCGTCTGGTGCGGCGTCTGACGGACAAGATCAGGCTCAACATAGACGACATACTGAGATACGAGGAGATCGCGACGGAGGACGCGGAAGTCGTCGTCTGCGCCTATGGCATCACCGCGCGCATCGCACGGCTCGCCGTTCAGCAGGCGCGCGATGAGGGTATCCGGGCCGGTCTCCTGCGCCTGGTGGTTGTCTGGCCCTTTGCCGAGAACCGCATCAGGGAACTGGCCCGGCAGGTCAGGGGCTTCGTCGTCCCGGAGATAAACTACGGCCAGATCGTCCTTGAGGTGGAGAGATGCGCCGGCGGCAAGGCCCGGACGTTGCTCGTTCCGCACATGGGCGGCGGCGTGCACGAACCTCAGACCATCCTGGAAGCGATCAGGGAAGCGGCGCAATGACGACTCCCGCAAAGGTCGAAAACACGGTAGACTCGCTGCTGCGGCTGGACCGGATGCCGCACATCTGGTGTCCCGGCTGCGGCATCGGCCCCGCCGTGGGATGCTTCATCAGGGCCATCGAGGGCTCCGGAGTCGATCCCGACAAGATCGCTCTGGTCTCGGGAATAGGCTGTACCGGAAGGGTGGCAGGTTATGTTAAGCTAGACTCTTTCCACACCACTCATGGCCGGGCGCTGCCGTTCGCCACCGGCCTGAATCTGGCAAATCCCGAGCTGAACGTGGTCGTGTTCTCGGGAGATGGCGACCTGCTCGCGATTGGAGGCAACCATCTGATACACGCCGCGCGGCGCAACATCGACATGACCGTCATCTGTCTGAACAACTTCAACTACGGCATGACCGGCGGCCAGATGGGACCGACCACGCCCCTCGACGCCAGGAGCAATACCTCACCCTACGGCAACGTCGAGCCCCCCTTCAACGTGCCGTACCTCGTGGCTGCAGCCGGTGCCACCTACGTCGCCCGCTGGACGGTGATACACGCCCGTCCGCTCGAGTGGGCCATCGCCGAAGCGCTGACGAAGCCCGGATTCAGCTTCATCGAGGTGCTGGGCCCCTGCCCTACCCTGTACGGACGCATGAACAAGATGGGACGGGGGCTGGACAGCCTGCACCAGTACCGGGAGAAGAGCGTGGTCCGTGACGGGGCCGACCCCAGGGATGTGGCCATAGTGAACGACGGTCCCATCATCGTGGGCAAGTTCGTGGACATCGACCGACCGACGTTCGCGGACCGGTGCAAGCTCGTCGTCGAGAGGGCGCAGAAGAAAGGCAAGTAGACAGCCCCGGCGCGATCGACGGTTGAACGAACCACAGGAGTGAAGGGTCTTGACCATCAGTGAGATCAGAATAGCGGGATTCGGCGGACAGGGAGTAGTCCTGTCAGGGCAGATACTCGGACAAGCCGCGGCGATACTCGACGGGGGCTACTCCACGCTCACCCAGAGCTACGGGCCGGAAGCCCGCGGCGGTTCTTGCGCCGCCGGGGTCGTGATCTCGGATGAGCCGATAGGGTACCCATACGTGCGAACCCCGGACATCCTCATAGTCCTCTCTCAAGAGGCCTACGGCAAGTATGCGGAGGATGTCTCGCCTCACGCCCTCGTGATCATAGACCCCGACCTGGTGAAGCCCGATCCCTCCCGGGCTCCCGCACCGCTGGCCGTGCCCGCCAGCCGGATGGCCCGTGAGCTGGGCCGTGCGGTCGTCGCCAACATAATCACGCTTGGTTTCCTGGCGGCGGTGAGCGATATCCTCTCCCCCGAGGCACTCAGGAACTCCGTGCTCGCCTCTGTGCCCAAAGGGACCGAGGAGTTCAACTCCAAGGCGTTCGATATGGGCCGCAAGTACGGGTTGGAGCACCGGAGGCCGAGCGGGGTCCACGATGGCTAGGGGAGCAGTCATCATAGGCAGCAGCGCCGGAGCCGCGCAGGCTGCCCTGACCCTGGCCGAACTGGGCGTGCCGGTCTCCATGGTCACGCCGTCTCCCTCAATCGGACTGGACAGCGCCCTAGACAGCACGAGTCTCACAGCGCCCGACAAGCGGCTTGGCGTCTGGCCTCTGCTCCTCCGGGCCGCGAGCCACCCCCTCACCACCGTATACACCAACTGCGCGGTCAATGACATAGCGGGCAAGCGCGGCCGGTTTACGGTCAAAGTTACCAGGAGCCCGCGCTTCGTCAGCACGGACCTGTGCACCGGCTGCAGCCGGTGCACCGACGCATGCTCGGTGCAGGTCCCCTGCATTCTGGACGGGCGGAGGAGCACGCGCAGCGCCATCCACCCGCCATCCCCGGACAACAGGTCCGTCCCCGTGGCGTTCTGCATCGACAAGATCGGGATCGCCCCCTGTCGCGCGGCGTGCCCCCTGGGGATAAACGTCCAGGGTTTCGTCTCGCTGATCTCGAGGGGGAGGATCGACGAAGCGCTTGACCTGATCACCGACGTCGCTCCTCTGGCCGGAGTCCTGGGCAGGGTATGCACCCACCCCTGCCAGGACGTCTGCAAGCGGGCCGAGGTTGACGCCCCTGTCTTCATTCCGGCCCTTCATCGCTTCGCTGCGGATGAAGCCCCCGGCGGCATCAGATACAAACGCAAGGCGCCGGCCAAGTCACGGAGAGAGAAGATAGCCATCGTCGGCAGCGGGCCGGCGGGCCTGTCGGCCGCCTGGGAACTCGCCCGCCGGGGCTACAGCCCGACCATATTCGAGTCACACGCAGTGGTCGGAGGCATGGTGGCGACCGGCATACCGAGGTTCCGCCTGCCTCTCGAGGTGAGAGAGCGCGAAGTGGCGGCAATCAAGGAGCTCGGAGTGGATATCAAGACCGGCGTCACCGTGGGCCGTGACGTGACCATCTCCGACCTGAGAGAGCGGGGGTACAAGGCCTTCTTCATGGCCATCGGCGCGCACCAGAACCGGCGTCTCAACATCCCGGGTGAAGACCTGGAGGGAGTGGTAGACGCGGTTTCACTGCTCTTTGCCCTGAACCTGAAGGTGGGCGCTTCCGTGGGCTCCAACGTCGTCGTCATCGGCGGCGGCAACAGCGCCGTGGATTCCGCCCGAACGGCGAAAAGGCGCAGTAAGGGGGAGGTGCGCATACTCTACCGCCGCACCGCGGAGGAGATGACCGCCGTAGCCGACGAGGTCGAGGAGGCGATCAACGAGGGCGTGTCCATCGAGTTCCTGACCCAGCCCGTGGAGATACTCGGCGGGGGCGGCAGGGTGACGGGGATACGCTGCCAGCGGATGAGGCTGGGCGATGTCGGCGCCGACGGACGCCGGAGGCCCGAGCCCATACCCGGATCGGAGTACGATATCGAGGCCGACCATGTGGTCATGGCCATTGGGCAGCGTCCCAACAGCGCCGTGCTAGGCATACAGGGGCTCGACATCGACAGCGACGAAGCCGTCATCGGGGCAGACCCTCTGACGCTCGAGACCTCCGTGCCGGGCATCTTCGCCGGCGGGGACTGCGTCACCGGCCCCAACAATGTTGTCGAGGCCGTGGCCGCCGGGTTGCGCGCCGCCGTGTCGATCGACAGGTTCCTGCGGGGGCGCAACCTGCGGAAGGGCCGAGACCTCGAGAAACCCAAGCCCATCGATGTTGACGTCAGAGAGAGGGAGGCTTCCTACCTCAAGCGCGCCCGAATGCCGTCCATCCCGCCCCACAAGCGCAAGGGCAAGTTTGAGGAGATCGCCCTGGGGCTGCCTTCCGATGTGGGGCCGCGGGAGGCCGAACGCTGCCTCAACTGCGCACTCTGCAGCGAGTGCCTGCAGTGCGAGCGGGTATGCGAGGTAGGTGCTGTCGTCCACAACGACAAGGCCCAAGAGGTGGAGTTAGGCGCGGCAGTTGTAATCGATTTCGCCGGCGCCGTCTCCGATAGCTCGATGCCGGGCATCTTCAGGGTAGCAGCAAACGACGAGCGCACCCTCGAAGACGAGCTGGCCCTCGCGTCGGCCATGGCTCTCGAAGTGGCCGCCGGGTTGAAACCCTCGGGAGAGGCACCACCGGCCCGAGGCGAAGCCGGACCCGAGGAGGGCTCGCCTTCGGAGCCGATGCCGGACGCAGCAGCGCTGGAGACATCGGGCCGGGAACGTATCGGCGTCGTGCTCTGCCGCTGCAGCGGCAGCATCAGCTCGGTGGTGGACTTCAACGCGGTGACCAACGAGATGCTGCAGCATCCCGGCGTGTGCTGTGTTCGGGAGATATCAGAGGCATGCTCCGAGGAGGGCGCAGCGCGCATCGCCGCGGACGCCGCGGAGTGGAGGCTCGACAAGGTGGTCCTTGCCGCCTGCCGGTGCTGCGGGCTCGACCAGATCTGCTACAGTTGCACGGACAGGCGGGTGGCGTGCCAGCAGAACCTGTCCGGGGACCTTGGCCGCCTCCATGCCAAGAACGTTGAGTTCGCCAACATCCGCGAGCACTGCGCCCGGGTCCACGCTGATGACCCTGCGGGTGCCACGCGCAAGGCGATCGAAATAGTGTCCGCGAGCGTCGCCCGGGCCGGACAGACGGCGCCGTCCGCCGGCGAGGAGCAGCCGGTCGCAGGGGGAGCGCTCATCCTCGGAGCAGGCCCTTCCGGCCTCGCCGCAGCGAAGAACCTTGCCAGTCTGGGGTTCTCCGTCACGATCGTGTCCGGTCCCCAATCGCCCTCCGCCGAAGGGACCGGAACCGCCGCATACCGGCGGCACAGGGCCGATCTTCTGGGACAGCTTGAGCCGGGAGGAGTGACTGTTGTGCCCTGGCCGCAGCGCATCGACCTGCGGGGTTCGCCCGGGTGCTACGAGGCCGACCTCGGCGGCAAATCACGATCGGGACTCGTGCAGGCCGGCGTCGTAGTGCTTGACATCGGAGACCTAGAAGGGCAGATGCCCTCCAATGCGGATGTTATGTCCAGTAGCAGCCTCCTGGGACGCATACTGTCTCGAATGAGCAGCGCCGGAGATGGGGACAGGGCGTATCCCAAAGATCTGCGCGAGGTCGCCATCCGGGAGACCGCCGGGGTGTTCGTCGTCGCGGCGGACCCCGACGAGCCGCCCGAGGAGCACGCTCTCAAGGGAGCGGCTGCGGCAGCCCGCGCCTCAGTCTATCTCAGTCGTGCCGCCGTACAGCCGCGAGGCGCCGCCGTCACCGTCAACAGCAAGCTCTGCCGCGGCTGCGGCACCTGCGCCTCCATTTGCTCATACGTGGAGATGCGGGAGCGAAGCAGCGGCGTACTGTGCGCCCACGTGGACCGGGCGTTGTGCCTGGGCTGCGGCGCGTGCGTGGCGCATTGTCCCACCGGGGCCATAGGCCAGCCCGCGCAGAGCGACCGGCAGCTTGGCTCAATGCTTGAGGCCCTGCTCGGGAAGGTCCCCGTGTAGTGGAGACGAGATGAGCGAGGAAACGGCCCGATTCGTCGTCTTCGCCTGCAACTGGGACGGCCTTAGCTGTGTCGAGGCCGCGGCCCAGTCGGGCCTGGCCTACCCATCCTCCGTGAGAGTGGTCCGGCTCAGTTGCCTCTCGCGGCTCCATCACGGGATGATACTGAGGGCCTTTGAGCTCGGGGCCGACGGCGTGATGCTCCTGGGATGCGAGCCGGACAGGTGCCAGTATGACGCCGACGCCGGGCGGATAGCGCACGAGTACGAGAAGGCGCGCATGATCCTGAGGATGCTGGGGATCGGCGAAGACCGGCTTGCTTTGTGGCGCGTGCCGCGCGGCGACGGCGCCGCCTTCGCGACGCAGGTGACAAGCTTCGTCAGAGAGGTCGAACGAATGCGGCCGGCGGTCCCCGCCAGGGCCAGGTAGCGGGCAGTCGACGAAGCAGCCGCCCGCAGCCACCTGCCGGGTGGTTCGAGTCAGGGAAGACGGGTATCGAAGGTGTTTGACATAGAGCGGGAGATCAAGGACACGAAGGTCCGCCAGTGCCTCGACTGCGGCAAGTGCACAGTCGTGTGTCCGGTTGCCCAGCACGACCCGGAGTTCAACCCTCGGCTGATAGCCCAGCGGGGGGTCACCCTAGACGGTCGCAGCCCGTCGGACGAGACGATCTGGGAGTGCCTCAGTTGCTACATGTGCGTGGAGCGCTGCAACTACCGGGTCAAGTTCCCCGAGTTCGTCCACGCCTTGAGAGCCGCGGCCCTCGCCGAGGGAGCCCAACTGCAGTGCACTCACGGCGGCGCGCTCCAGGCGCTGCAGCACCTGATGGCGCGCGAGGAGATCGGGCAGGACCGCCTGAGCTGGCTGCCGGAGGACATCGAAGTGTCCGGCGAGCAGGACACGGTCTTCTTCGTCGGCTGCGCCCCGTATTTCGACATCGTGTTCGACGACTTGAAACCGGGGACCCTCAAGGGAGTGGAAGGCGCGCTGAGGCTGCTGAACCGCGCGCGGATACCCTTCAGTCTCATGGCCAACGAGCGCTGCTGCGGCAGAGACCTGCTGCTGCAGGGTGACCGGGAGGGGTTCCTGGCGCTGGCACGCGCCAACATGGCCGAGTTCTCCCGGTCGGGTGTGAGGAAGATCATCACCAACTGTCCCGAATGTCACTACACGCTGAAGAACGATTACCCTCAGGCACTGGGAGACACGGGGATCGAGGTCGTGCACCTGACGGAGGCCATCGCGCCCGCGCTGCAGGCCGGCGAGCTCAGCCTGGGCAGGCTTGAGAAGAGAGTGACCTATCACGATCCGTGCACGCTGGGCAGGTGCTCCCGGGTATTCGACGAGCCCCGCCGTATTCTGGCCGCGATCGGAGGCCTGGAAGTGGTCGAGATGGAGCAGAACAGGGAGAAGGCGCTGTGCTGCGGCGCGAGCCCGTGGGTCTCCTGCGGCGCGGTCAACCGTGAGATACAGGAGCGCCGCCTCGGCCAGGCGGGGGCGGTCGCGGCGGAGGTGCTGGTGACATCGTGCCCCAAGTGCCAGATACACCTCAGGTGCGCGCAGAAGGCCGGCGACGGGGCGGCCTCCCGGATCGAGATCCGCGATCTCGCCTGTCTGGCGGCCCAGTCCCTAGACTCAGGAGGTGACGCAAATGGCTGATGAGGATCTGAGAATAGGCGTCTTTGTCTGCGACTGCGGACTCAACATAGCGGCGACCGTTGACACAGAGGCGGTGCGGCGCTTTGCGGAGGGGCTTCCCGGCGTCGTGGTCGCGGTGCGAAACCGGTATACCTGCGCCGATCCCGGGCAGGACGAGATCAGGGAGCGCATTCACGAGCACCGCCTGAACCGCGTGGTCGTTGCGTCCTGCAGCCCGAGGCTCCACGAGCCGACCTTCCGCCTGTGCGTGGCCGAGGCCGGCATCAACCCGTACCTGATGGAGATGGCCAACATCCGGGAGCACTGCAGCTGGGTGCACGGCGACGACCCCGAGATGGCGACCCGCAAGGCCATGGACGCGGTGAAGATGGCCGTCGCCAGGGCACGCTTCCTGTTCCCCGGACACGAGGCCAAGATTCCGGTAACGGACGCGGCCCTCGTGATCGGAGGCGGCGTCGCGGGGATTCAGGCGGCGCTCGATCTCGCCGACGCCGGCCACCCGGTGTACCTGGTCGAGAAGGGGCCGACCATCGGCGGCATCATGGCCCAGCTCGACAAGACCTTCCCCACGATGGACTGCTCAATCTGAATACTCGGTCCCAAGATGACGGATGTCGGTCGACATCCCCGGATCGAGATGATGACGCTGAGCGAAGTGGAGGAGGTATCGGGCTACATCGGCAACTTCAAGGTCAAGGTGCGGCGGAAAGCGCGCTTCGTTGACGAGAAGTCCTGCACCGCCTGTGACAAGTGCGCCGAGGTATGCCCGGTGGTGGTGCCCGACGAGTTCCAGCAGGGCCTTTCCTCGCGCAAGGCGGTGTATATCCCCCACCCTCAGGCCGTGCCGTCGGCCTACGTGATCGACATGGAGCAGTGCCTGGGGAACAACCCCATAGCCTGCGCCAAGTGCGTCGAGGCCTGCGAGAAGAAATGCATTGACCTCCACATGCAGGACGAGACCGTCGAGCTGCTTGTAGGCACCATAATCGTGGCCACGGGCATGAGTGTCTTTGACCCCACGCCGCTCGACGAGTACGGCTACACGCGCTTCCCCAACGTGGTCACCAGCCTGGAGCTTGAGCGGCTGATCTGCGGCAGCGGCCCGACGCAGGGCAGCCTGGTCCGCCCATCGGACCGGCGGACCCCGAAGCGCATCGGCTTCATTCAGTGCGTCGGCTCCCGCACCGAGAACCGCGGCAATCCCTACTGCTCCAATGTCTGCTGCATGAACACGGTTAAGGACAGCCTGCTCATCAAGGAGCACGACCCCGAGGCCGAGATCTACGTCTTCTACATGGATATCCGGGCCTTCGGCAAGGGTTTCGAGGACCTGTTCCGGCGCTCCAAGGAGGAAGGCGTCCACTACATTCGCGGCCTTCCCGGCGAGATAACGGAGGATGCCGCCACGGGCAACCTGCACGTCAGGGTGGAGAACACCACGGCGGCGCGCGTCGAGGACTACGAGCTCGACATGGTAGTCCTGGCGCTGGGGCTCGAGCCCGCGGAGGACCTGAAGAAGCTGGCCGCGGTGCTCAACCTCTCCCGCACCAGCGACGGGTTCCTGATGGAGTCGCACCCCAAGCTGAGGCCGGTGGACGCGCCGACCCCGGGGATATACTTCGCCGGCTGCGTCGAGGCGCCCAAGGACGTGAAGGACAGCGTCACCCAGGCGGGCGCGGCGGCCGCAAGAAGCTCAATCATCCTCAGCTCGGGCACGATCACCAGCGAGGCGATCAAGGCGGTTGTGGACCTGGAGAAGTGCACATCCTGCGGCGTCTGCGTCAACGTGTGCCCCTATAAGGCGATATCGGTGGATGTCAAGGCGAAGACCGGCGCCAAGATCGTGGCGGCGGCCTGCGCCGGCTGCGGCACCTGCGCCGCCGAGTGCAAGTTCGACGCCATCACCATGCAGCACTTCACCGACGAGCAGATCATGGCCCAGATCGACGCCGCGCTCGACGAGTCGCCCCAGGACAAGACCCTCGCCTTCCTCTGCAACTGGTGCAGCTACGGCGGCGGCGACCTCGCGGGGACGTCGAGACTGAAGTACCCGGCCAACAACCGCTTCATCCGCACCATGTGCAGCGG
>CAZNMB010000010.1:1912-17862 GCA_964574095.1 uncultured Dehalococcoidia bacterium | reverse complement strand
CGAGGACAGGGCGCGACAATCAAGAAGAGGGAAGATACCCACCGCATGGCTGAGGCGAACAAGGCCTTTGTCCATTACAGGTGGTAACGAGGTTTGACCATATTGGCAGTACATGCGAGCGGCTTGGCGGAGAGGGAACGGGCCATGGCGCGGCGGATGCCCCTGGAGCGGGTGAGGAACATCGGGATCATCGCCCACATCGATGCCGGAAAGACGACCGTCACCGAGTTCGTCCTGTACAATACCGGCCGGACGTACAAGGTAGGCCAGGTGGACGACGGAACGGCGGTGATGGACTGGATGGCGCAGGAGCGTGAGCGCGGCATCACGATAACTGCCGCAGCCACGAGTTGCGAGTGGGCGGGCCACCAGATAAACATCATCGACACCCCGGGGCACGTCGATTTCACGGCTGAGGTGGAGCGCAGCCTCAGAGTCCTGGACGGCGGCGTCGTGGTTTTCGACGCCCTGGCCGGAGTCGAGCCTCAGTCGGAGACCGTCTGGCGACAGGCAGACACGTACCGGGTTCCCAGAATATGCTTCGTCAACAAGATGGACCGCACAGGTGCCGACTTCTTTGGGACCGTCCAGATGATCAAGGATCGACTCAGGGCGAACCCGGTGGCGGTCCAGATCCCCCTGGGACTCGAGGAGTCGTTCAGGGGTGTCATCGACCTCCTGGAACAGAGGGCCTGGGTGTTTCCGGAGGATTCCGACGGAGATGCGGTGGAAATCCCCGTACCCGCGGAATACCAGCAGGAGGCCGCACGACACCGCGAGAAGCTCATAGAGAGGGTGGCGGAGAACGACGAGCAGTTGATGCGAGCCTACGTCGAGGGCGACGAGATCACCCTTCCCGATATCCGTGCGGCACTGAGAAGGGCGACTATGTCGACCAGGGTGGTCCCCGTGCTCTGCGGCAGCGCGGTGAGGAACAAGGGGATACAGCCGATTCTCGACGCCGTGGTCGCCTACCTGCCTTCGCCGCTGGATGTGCCGCCGGTCAAGGGGATTGACCCGCGGACGGGCACGGAACTCCTTCGAGAGCCGAGGGATGACGCCCCCTTCGCGGCCCTGGCATTCAAAGTAGTGTCCGATCCCTTCGTCGGACGTCTTGTCTACCTGCGCGTTTACTCAGGCACCGCCCGGACCGGTGGACAGGTGCTCAACCCGACGAGGGAACGCAAAGAACGTCTGGGACGCCTGCTCCGCATGCACGCCAACCGCCGCGAGGAAGTGGACGAGACAGGCTCCGGGGAGATCGTCGCTGCGGTCGGGCTCAAGAACACCTACACGGGAGATACGGTGTGCGATCCGGCCAGACCCATCGTGCTGGAAGCGATCAAGTTCCCCGAGCCGGTGATATCCGTCGCTGCGGAGCCGAAGAACAAGGCCGACCAGGACAGGATCGGGGAGGCTTTGGGCAAGCTTGCCGACGAGGACCCCACGTTCAGGAGTCGCTACGACAAAGACACGGGGCAGACCATAATCTCCGGAATGGGCGAGCTGCATCTCGATATCATCGTGGACAGGCTGGTGCGCGAGTTCAAGGTCAACGCGAACATAGGCGAGCCTCAAGTCGCATATCGCGAGACCATAACCGTGCCCGCAAAGGCTGAGGGCAGGTTCATCAGGCAGACAGGTGGTCATGGGCAGTACGGTCATATCTGGCTCGAACTCGAGCCGATTGACCGGAACAGCCGTTTCGAGTTCGTGGACAAAGTCCCCGGCGGCGCCATACCGAAACAGTTCGTTCGAGCGGCGGAGCAGGGCATTAGAGAAGCCCTCGAGGGCGGGGTCCTTGCCGGGTATCCGCTGATCGGCATCCGCGCCACCGCTGTCGATGGCAGGTATCACCAGGTAGACTCATCGGACCTGGCGTTCAAGATGGCCGGGAGCATGGCCCTGCGTGAGGGCGTCAGGAAAGCCCAGCCTGTGCTCCTCGAGCCGATAATGAAGCTTGAGGTAGCTACTCCCAAGGAGTTCCTGGGGGACATAATCGGCGACCTCAACGCCAGGAGGGCGCGAGTTGAGGCTGTCGAGCTGAGGGCCTGGACCCACATAATCCGCGGCTTCCTGCCGCTGGCCGAGAGCTTCGGCTATGCGACCGATCTCAGGTCAGCGAGCCAGGGGAGGGCGACCTACTCGATGGAGTTCGCCCACTATCAGGAAGTCCCCAAGGATAGGGCGCAGGAGATTATCACGAAAATGAGGGGCTATGCCTAAGCAGAAGATACGCATCAAGCTCAAGGCGTACGACCACCGGATACTGGATCAGTCCGCGGTGCAGATAGTGGAGGCGGCGGAGCGCACGGGAGCGGCGGTGGTCGGGCCTGTGCCCCTTCCCACGCACATCAAGAAGTTCTGCGTGATACGCTCTCCGCACGTGGACAAGGACTCTCGGGAGCAGTTCGAGATCAGGACTCACAAGAGACTGATCGACATAATGGATCCTACTACGAAGACCATCGATGCCCTGACGACGCTCAACCTTCCGGCGGGCGTCGATATTGAGATTAAGCTCTAGGCAGAGTGCAGGGAATGATCAGAGGACTGATTGGTCGGAAAATCGGCATGACGCAGGTCTTCACCGAGGGCGGCACCGTCGAGTCGGTCACCGCCATCGAGGCCGGACCCTGCGTCGTGACGCAGATCAAGACGCCTGCCAAGGAAGGCTACAGCGCCGTCCAACTGGGGTTCAGCGAGGCCAAGCGGCTCAACGCTCCCGAGCGGGGACATCTGGGCAAGCTCGGTCTGTTCAGGCATCTGAGAGAGTTCCGGGTCGGGGACACGTCGGGCATCGAGCTCGGACATCGTGTTGATGTCAGCCTGTTCCAGCCTGGAGACGCGGTGGAGGTCAGTGGAATATCCAAGGGCAGGGGCTTTGCCGGCGGCGTCAAGCGCTATCACTTCCGTGGCGGGCCCAAGACACACGGGCAGTCGGACCGTCATCGGGCTCCCGGCTCTGTGGGCGCCGGCACTTCTCCCGGGCGCGTCCTGAAGGGACTGAGGATGGCGGGACATATGGGAGACCAGCGAGTCACGGTGAAGGGTTTGCAGGTCGTCAAAGCTGACCCCGATCGCAATCTGCTCCTCCTCAGGGGAGCGGTGCCGGGGGCCAGGAACGGACTGCTGGAGATTCGGAAGATCGGGGCGAACGCACAGGCGAAAGCCCAGGAATAAGGAGACACGTTGCAGGTCGCTGTATACAATACGGAAGGACAGGAAGTAGACCGGATCGAAATCGATGACAGCGTCTTCGGTGTGGCTCCGAACGTTGCGGTCGTTCACCAGGCGCTGGTAAGGCAGCACGCCAACGCTCGTGTCGGCTTGGCGGATACCAGGACGCGGGGTGAGGTCTCGGGAAGCACGCGCAAGCTGTACCGGCAGAAGCACACAGGGTACGCTCGGGCCGGCAGCAGGCGCTCGCCCACACGTCGAGGCGGGGGAGTAGTATTCGGTCCCCATCCTCGGAGCTACAGGCAGGCGATGCCGAAGAAGATGAGACGGCTGGCGCTGAGATGTGTGCTCTCGGGCAAGGCAACGGATGGCGGGCTGAAGGTGGTTGACTCGCTGAGCCTGGAGCAGCCGGCCACGAAACAGATGGTGGGCATCCTGAAGGCGCTGGCGATCGAGTCGTCGGTCCTGATTGTCACGGGCAGTCCCGATACGAACGTGGTCAAGTCGGCACGGAACCTGGAGAAGGTGAGTACTCTGCCCGCTGCCATGTTGAATGTCGGCGACCTCCTTTCGCACGACGTACTGCTCATGACCGTTGACGCGGTGAGGCGTGCCGAGGGCATTTGGGGGAACAAGGAGTCTGTATCCGGGGCTCAGGCCTCGTAGGGGAGAGAAATGCACAGCTACGACGTGCTACGACGGCCCATCATTACCGAGAAGAATACGCTGCTTGTCGGGTTGAACAAGTACACCTTCGAGGTGGCTCCCGAAGCCAACAAGGCCCAGATCACGGAGGCGGTGGAGAAGGGGTTCAAGGTGAAGGTGGCCAAGGTGAACGTGATGCACGTGCCGGGCAAGATGCGCCGGTCAGGGCGGAGTCGGGGCATGACCTCACCGTGGAAGAAGGCCGTTGTCACCCTGGAACCCGGCAACAGGATCGAGCTGTTCGAGGGTGTCTAGGGATGCATGTCGATAGGGTGTTCCTGAAGGAGAGCGACCGTGGCGCTTAGGACCTACAATCCGACCTCTCCCGGGCGGAGAGGCATGAACGGTGCCGACTTCTCGGCGATAACGAAGAAGAAGCCGGAGAAGTCATTGCTTGCGCCCCGCAAACAGAATGCGGGCAGGAGCAATCAGGGAAGGGTGACCGTGCGCCATCGCGGCGGTGGAGCAAAGCGGCGGCTAAGGATCATCGACTTCAAGCGCGACAAGATCGGGGTCCCCGGCAAGGTAGCTTCGATTGAATATGATCCCAATCGCTCCGCCAACATTGCGCTCGTCAACTACGCTGACGGCGAGAAGCGCTACATCGTGGCCCCGGTTGGACTCAAAGTGGGCGTCATCATCTCCTCGGGTGCCGGTGCGGAGATAAAGCCGGGGAATACCCTGCCCCTGAAGTTGATACCACTGGGCACTGCTGTGCACAACATAGAGTTGAACCGCGGCCGGGGCGGGCAGATCGTGCGGAGCGCCGGGACGTCGGCTCAGGTCATGGCGAAGGAGGGCGGCTACATTCTTGTTCGACTGCCCTCGGGCGAACTTCGTCGCGTTGATGGCGAATGCCAGGCCACGGTGGGACAGGTCGGCAACGTCGAGCACAGCAACATCAGTCTGGGCAAGGCGGGCCGGAAGCGCCTCATGGGCTGGCGCCCTCAAGTGAGAGGTTCGGCGATGACTCCTCGCGATCACCCGCACGGTGGTGGAGAGGGAAGATCGCCCATCGGACATCCGGGGCCGAAGACGCCCTGGGGGAAACCGGCTCTGGGCTACAGGACGCGGCGCAACAAGCGCAGCGATAGATTGATTCTCAGAAGAAGGAAACAGTAACCCGGGAGGTCACGAGAAGTGTCGAGGTCGATCAAGAAAGGCCCTTTCATCGACGCCAAGCTGCTCAGGAGAGCGGAGGCATTGAGTCGAAGTGAAACCAAGGCGGTGATCAAGACCTGGTCTCGGGCATCGATGATCGTCCCTCAGATGATCGGCCTCACCATCGGGGTTCACGACGGCAGACGGCATGTCCCCGTCTTCATCACGGAGAACATGGTGGGGCACAAGCTGGGGGAGTTCGCCCTCACCAGGACGTACAGAGGACATGCTGGCAGGGCCGAGAAGATAACCCGGGTCAGGAAGGCCCCGACGGGTAAGAGGTAATCTCCTAGAGCAGGGATCGAAGGCGTGGAAGTAACTGCAACCGCGAGACAGGTACGCGTTTCACCCAGGAAGGTTCGCCTGGTGTTGGACACGGTGCGGGGCAAGCCCGTGGACGAAGCCCTTGCCATACTGGGCTTCTTGCCTTCGCCGGCTGCCCGGACCGTCGCCAAGGTGGTCAAGTCGGCAGCCGCCAATGCGGAGAACAACTACCAGATGTCGGCGGCCCAGTTGCGAATCGTCAAGACGTTTGCCGACGAGGGTATGGTCCTGAAAAGGCATCGTGCGGGTGCGAGGGGGCGAGTGAACCCGTTCCACAGGCGATTCAGTCACATTACCGTCATAGTAGAGGAGAAGTGATTGGGGCACAAGGTTCATCCCTACGGTTTCAGAATCGGCATCATCAGAGACTGGCGATCTCGGTGGTATGACGAGAAGCACTACGCCGAGCTTGTGCTGGAAGACGTGGACATTCGCCGCGTCATACTGACCAGCTACAGAGAGGCCGGCATCTCTCAGATCGAGATCGAGCGCAAGGCCAATGAGGTCACGGTGACTGTCAACACCGCGAGGCCTGGGGTAGTAATCGGCAGAGGCGGGCAGCGGGTCGATGAGTTGAGGGGTATTCTGGAGAAACGTACCGGGAAGAAGGTCCGGCTCAATATCCAGGAGATCAGAGAGCCCGAGCTCGATGCGGCGCTCGTTGCGCAGAATATCGCCGAGCAGCTCAAGAGGCGGGTCTCATTTCGCCGGGCCGTGAAGCAGTCAATCTCCAGAACGATGCTGCGCGGGGCGAAGGGCGTGAAGGTGAAGGTTGCGGGGAGGCTCGGTGGAGCGGAGATCGCCCGTCAGGAGGTCGCGCATGATGGGAGCGTGCCTCTGCACACTCTGCGCGCTGACATAGACTACGGGTTTGCCGAGTCACTCACCGCGATGGGTCTGATCGGCGTCAAGGTCTGGATCTACAAGGGGGATATCCTCCCCGAGGCCAAGTTCGTGGAGGAGGAGCCGGCCGTCGAAGGGATACTGGCGGAGCGAACCGAGGAGTAGTCCGGGGAGAGAGCGATGCTGCAGCCGAAGCGAGTGAAATACCGTAGGGCCCACAAGGGTCACCGCAGGGGGATGGCTCAGGTTGGGAACACCGTAGACTTTGGCGAGTTTGGGCTTCAGGCGTACGAGACAGCCTGGATCACCGCCCGTCAGATCGAAGCGGCGCGGCGCGCCATAGTCCACAGCGTCAAGAGGGGAGGCAAGGTCTGGATTCGAGTCTTCCCCGACAAGCCGGTGACCAGCAAGCCCGCGGAGACGAGGATGGGCAGTGGCAAGGGTCCGCTGGATCACTGGGTGGCGGTGGTCAGACGGGGCAGGATCATGTTTGAGATATCCGGCGTCAAGGAAGACGTTGCCCGCGAGGCGATGCGCCTGGCTGCGCACAAGCTTCCCATCGAGACGAAGTTCGTGGGGAGGGACACTGTCTGAAGTGTTTTCCTGAGTGTCAGGTTCGATGAGGATAGACAGGATCAGGGCGCTGAAACCGAAGGAGCTGTCGAAGCAGCTTGAAGAGGCTCACCAGGAGGCCTTCAACCTCAGGTTCCGACATGCCACCAGGCAGTTGGCGAACTACAGCGAGCTGGGGAAAGTGAAGAAGAAGATCGCTCGCATCAAGACAGTGACGCGGCAGCGGGAGCTCGGGAGAGAGTAGCAATGGAGAAGATTGTCAAGACGCGAGTGGGCAAGGTCCTCAGCGACAAGATGGACAAGACGGTGGTTGTGGAGGTAGAGTCCCGCCGTCCGCACCCGCGCTACAAGAAGATCGTCAGGCACAGGACCAAGTTCAAGGCGCACGATGAAGCCAACGCCTGTAATGTCGGAGACATGGTCAGGATCGTCGAGACCCGGCCCTTGTCCAAGGACAAGCGGTGGCGTGTGACGGAAATAGTGACCAAGGCCGAAGTGGTCGAGGTAAAGCCCGAGGAGATAGAATAGGCCGTGATCCAACCGCTTTCGAAGCTAAAGGCAGCGGACAATTCCGGGGCCAAGAAGATCATGTGCATCAACGTGCTCGGCGGCAGCAAGAGGCGCTACGCGCGGGTAGGCGATATCATCGTGGCTTCCGTGAAGGAAGCGATTCCGGGCGCACCTGTGAAGAAGGGTGACGTCGTTCGTGCCGTGGTCGTCCGCACCGCGAGAACCTACGGACGTCCAGATGGCACGTATATCAGGTTCGACGAGAACGCTGCGGTGGTCTTGGACGAGAGGGGCAACCCGAAAGGCAGCCGCATCTTCGGTCCGGTTGCCCGCGAGCTGCGGGAAAAGAACTTCATGAAGATTATCTCCCTGGCGCCCGAGGTGCTCTGATGAACATACGAAAGGGCGACGAGGTCCTGGTGATAAGCGGGGACGATCGGGGCAAGAAAGGGAAGGTGCACCGCTGTATCCCTGAGGAGAAAAGGGTCGTCGTCGAGGGCGTCAGAATAGGGAAGCGCCATATGAAACCGCGCGGCAACGTCAGGCAGGCGGGCATCATTGAGCGCGAGGCGCCGATCAGCGTCTCCAAGGTCATGCTCGTCTGCGGCAAGTGCCACGAGCCGACGCGGGTCGGGTTCCGAGTCCTGGACGACGGAAGCAAGGTTCGATTGTGCAAGCAGTGCGATGAGGTGATCGACTAGTGGCCCGCTTGAGGGATAGGTACCGGAACGAGATCGTGCCCGCGATGATGCGCGAGCAGGGGTACAAGAATCCGATGCAGGTTCCCCGGCTGGAGAAGATCGTCCTCAATGTCAGCCTGGGCGAGGCCATCCAGAACCAGAAGGCTCTGGAGGCGACCACCAATGACCTGGCGCTGATTACGGGGCAGCGGCCGGTGGTCACGCGGGCGAAGAAACCGATCGCAGCCTTCAAACTGCGTGCCGGCATGGCTATCGGGGTGATGGTGACGCTCCGCGGCGAGCGGATGTGGGAGTTCTTCGATCGATTGGTCAACGGGGCGCTGCCAAGAGTACGCGACTTTCAGGGCGTTCCGCGCAAGGCTTTCGACGGCCGCGGCAACTACACGCTGGGCATGAAGGAACAGATCATCTTCCCCGAGATAGACTACGACAAGGTGGACAAGATTCGCGGGTTGCAGGTCTCGGTGGTTACGACGGCTCGCACGGACGAGGAGGCGCGGAGTCTTCTCGAGCACATGGGAGTCCCGTTCAGCAGACAGTAGACTGGAAGGGCAACATGGCCAAAGTATCCAAGGTAATGAAGTCAAGGCGGACACCGAAGTATGCGGTGCGGCACCGGAATCGCTGCAAGGTGTGCGGTCGTCCGCGTGCCTACATCAGGCAGGCCGGGCTGTGCCGCATCTGCTTCCGGAGAATGGCGCTTGAGGGCTTTCTCCCCGGCGTGCGGAAGTCGAGTTGGTGATCTCTGGCTGAGGGAATGTCATGAGTGTTAGCGATCCGATAGCGGACATGTTGACTCGGATCCGTAATGCCGTAGTTGCCCGGCACGATTCTGTCCAGGTGCCGGCTTCGAGGATCAAGATTTCGATGGCCAAGGTGCTGAAGGAAGAGGGCTTCATCAAGGACTACGAGGTCTTGAAGGGGACCACCCCGCAGCGCGTGATCAAAATCCATCTCGCGTACACGGACAACAGGAGGCGTTCGGTGGTGAGCGGCATGCAGCGCGTCAGCAAGCCGAGCCTCAGGGTGTACTGCGGGAAAGGCGAGATTCCGAGGATATATGGCGGGCTCGGGGTGGCGATCATGTCCACCTCCGAAGGGGTTCTCACCGGGCAGCAGGCGTGGAAGAAGGGTCTGGGCGGTGAGGTTCTCTGCTATGTCTGGTGAAGTTGAGAGATAGTCATGTCGAGAGTAGGAAAAAGGCCGATCGTCATACCTTCCGGTGTCGAGATAATCATAGAAAGCGACATGGTCAGGGTGAAAGGGCCCAAAGGAGAGCTGTCTCGCTCGATCCCAAAGGACATGGTGCTCTCGCTGCAGGACGGCGTGCTGACGGTGTCGAGGCCCACGGACGGCCGGATTCACCGTTCGCTGCACGGCCTGACGCGGAGCCTGGTGGCCAACATGGTCGAGGGAGTGAGCCAGGGCTTTCGGAAGAATCTGGAGCTGCACGGTGTGGGCTACCGCGTGCAGAAAGCGGCGGGGAGCATGGCGATCCAGGTGGGCTATTCCCGGCCCATTGAGATAGTCCCGCCGGAAGGGGTCGTGGTTGAGAGCGATGCTCCAAACAGGATGAGCGTTCAGGGGATAGACAAGGAGCTAGTCGGGCAGTTCGCGGCCGAGATTCGAGCCATCCGCCCTCCCGATGCCTACCTGGGCAAGGGTATTCGATATGCGGGGGAGCAGGTTCGGAAGAAGGCGGGGAAAGCCGGCAAGCTTGGCAGGAGGAAGTAGAAGGCATGGGCGGTCACGCCGAAGCACTTGAGAGGAGACGCCGCAGGGTGAGGAAGAAGGTCAGGGGGACCTCTGACCGCCCCCGACTCAGTATCTTCCGCAGCCTGAATCACGTGTACGCTCAGATCGTTGACGATGGCTCGGGGAGGACGCTGGCGAGCGCGTCCAGCCGCGATGCGGAGATCAAGGCCGATTTGGAGAACAAGAGCAAGACGGAGCGGGCGGCCGTGGTGGGAGGCTTGATCGCGAAGCGTGCCGGTGAGAGGGGTGTTGTTGCGGTGGTGTTCGACCGCGGAGGCCGCCGATACCATGGCCGGCTGAAGGCTCTGGCCGATGCTGCCCGTGAAGCGGGATTGAGGTTTTAGGTGTTATGGAGCCGACGAAGAGAATAGACCCGAGGGACCTTAGTCTGACCGAGAAGCTTATCGACGTCAATCGAGTGGCCAAGGTCGTCAAGAGAGGCAGGAGGTTCAGCTTCAGCGCGCTCGTGGTAGTGGGCGACGGCGAGGGCCATGTGGGGGCCGGTCTGGGCAAGGCCAGAGAGGTCCCCTCGGCGATTCGCAAGGGTGGCGCGATTGCGCGCAAGAATCTCATAGAAGTGCCGATGGTCAAAGGGACCATCCCGTACAAGATAGTGAGCAAGTTCGGAGGGGCAAGGGTGATGTTGAAGCCGGCGGGTCCGGGCACGGGCGTAATCGCCGGGGGTGGGGTCCGAGCGACGGTGGAGGCTGCGGGTATCAGGGATATCGTGACCAAGTCGATGGGCAGCTCCAACCCGGTGAACGTGGTCAAGGCGACCATACTGGGGCTGAGTCAATTGAAAGACCCGAAGCAGGAAGTTGCGAGAAGAAGGCCGGCCGCCGCCGGCGGTGAGGCTTCCAGTGTCTAGGTTGAGCATCACGCAGACGAAGAGCGCCATAGGCTACAACAGGGGGCAGCGCCTGACTCTGAAGGCCCTGGGGCTTCGTTCGATGAACCAGACCGTCGTGCACGGCGATTCGCGGGTCCTGCGCGGCATGATCAACAAGGTGAGACACCTCGTCCATGTGGAAGAGCTTCCAGGGGAGTGACAGATGAAGCAACACGATCTCGGCCCTGCGGCTGGATCGAAACGTGACCGAAAGCGCATCGGTCGTGGCGATGGCAGCAAACACGGCACCTACTCCTGTCGTGGCAGCAAGGGCCAGAAAGCGCGCTCGGGCGGCGGAGTCGGACTGCGGTTCGAGGGCGGCCAGACCCCGCTGGTGAAGCGCCTGCCGTCGAGACGCGGTTTCACCAACATTTTCAAGACCAACTATGCGGTTGTGAACCTGCGGCAGCTCAGTGTGTTTGGAGAGGGCGCGGAGGTGACGCCGCAGAGTCTTCACGAAGCCGGGCTCGTTTCCTCACTCGAAACCCCGGTCAAGATCCTCGGGGATGGAGAGCTACAGCATTCTCTCGTAGTCAAAGCCAGCCGGTTCAGCGAGGCAGCTCGGAAGAAGATTGAGGCTTCTGGAGGAAGGGCTGAGGAGATCTAGGGGATAGCAGGGAAGATGCGACAGCCGCAAAGAAGCTCAAGGCCGAAGCTGCTTCAGGCAATGATCGATGCCTTCGGTCTCCCTGACCTGAGGCGGAAGCTGCTGTTCACGGCGGCCATGCTCGTCGTCTTCCGTTTCGTTGCCCAGGTGCCTGTCCCCGGGGTTGACAGCAACGCGCTCAAGGAGTTGTTCCAGCAGAACGCCCTGCTCGGCATGCTCGACCTCTTCAGCGGTGGCACGCTGAAGAGCCTGAGCATAGCCGCCCTGGGTGTCTACCCGTACATCACGGCAACGATTATCATGCAGCTCCTGGTGCCGGTGATACCCCGGCTCGAGGCGCTCTCACGTGAGGGGGAGGAGGGACGGAGGAAGATCAACCAGTATACTCACTGGCTCATGGTCCCGATGGCCCTGCTGCAGGGCTACGGGCAACTGATTCTGTTCCAGAGACAGGGCGTCTTTCAGGAGGGGGTTACCATCGGCTTGAGCGGCCATGCGTTGTTGCCCACGGCGGCCATACTGCTGTCGATGGTGGCGGGCACGGCGTTCCTCGTCTGGATCGGCGAGCGCATAACGGAGAATGGGATCGGAAACGGCATATCGATCATCATCTTCGGCGGCATCGTGGCCGGCCTGCCGGCCAATGTCGGCAGGAGCTACCTGTCGGGCGCCACGTCGAGCGCGGGCATCTTCATCGTGCTCAAGCTGGTTATACTGCTGGTTGCGATCGCGTTCTTCATAGTGTTTGTCAGCGAGGCGGTGCGCCGGATCCCCGTCCAGTACTCGCGCAGCCTGTTCAGGGGTGGGAGGATGTACCGGCAGTCCGGCGGCACGCATATACCCATCAGGGTGAACTCGGCGGGCATGATCCCCCTGATCTTTGCCTACTCCATTCTGATGTTCCCATCGGTAATAGCGGGGTATGTCGGCGCAACCGGGGTCCGCGACTTCCTGGGCACTGACGGCTGGTTCTACTGGCTTGCGCTCTTCTTCCTCGTTGTCGGGTTCACGTTCTTCTACACTATGGTGATATTTCAGCAGCAGAACCTGGCTGAGACTTTGCAGAAGCAAGGAGGTTTTGTCCCGGGCATACGTCCCGGGCGCCCGACTGCGGAGTATCTGAATAAAGTGATCACGCGCGTGACCTGGGGTGGAGCGTTGTTCCTTGCCGTGGTGGCGGTGGCGCCCGTGATATCGAGATGGCTGGTGGGGGGAACAGTGAGCACGACGCTCCTGCTGATATCGGCTGCCGGGCTTCTGATCGTCGTGGGCGTGGTCCTCGATACCATGCGGCAGATAGAGGCGCAGCTTCTCATGCGGCAATATGAAGGCTTCATCAAGTAGGAGGTAAGGACCGTTGCAGGTGATTCTGCTGGGAGCCCCCGGAGCAGGCAAGGGAACACAAGCCGTTCAGATCTCAAAGCGGCTCGGGCTGGCCCACATCGCATCCGGCGATCTGTTTCGGCAGGAGCAGGCAAGCGGAAGCGAATTGGGAAAGATCGCCAAGTCCTACATGGAGAAGGGACAGCTTGTCCCGGACGAGGTAACGGTCAAGATGATCTTGGGTAGGATCTCCAGGCCGGACTGTGCCAAGGGTATCCTCCTGGACGGTTTCCCCAGGACCCTGGATCAGGCGAAGGCCCTGGACGCCGCGCTGGCCAAGGAAGGCAAGGGCATTGACCTCGTGCTCTACATCAAGGTGCCGAACGAAGAGCTTATCGGGCGCCTCAGCGGGCGCTGGATTTGCCGCGAGTGCCAGGTGCCATACAACGTCGTTGCGGCGCCCCCGAAAGTGGCGGGAAAGTGCGACAAGTGCGGCGGTGAGCTCTACCAGCGCGCCGACGACACCGAGGAAACGGTGAGGAAACGGCTCGACGTGTACTTTGCCCAGACCGCGCCGCTCATTGAGTACTACACCTCCGCGGGCAAGCTGGCGGAGGTCGATGGGGAGCAGGGCATCGAGCAGGTAGGCCGGGACTTGATCAAGATTATTGAGGCAAGGGACAAGTGATGGCCCCGACAAGGCATGAGATGGGCATCGTACTGAAGTCGTCGCGCGAAATCGCGTCCATGCGGGAAGCTGGTCGAATCGTGGCCATAGTCCTCGACAGGGTCGCCCGGGCGGTGAGGCCGGGGATCACGACGGGGGAGTTGGACGATATCGCGGTTGACGAGGTGAGAGAGCTCGGGGCGGAAGCTTCGTTCAAGGGATACCGGGGCTTTCCGGCGTCGATCTGCACTTCGATCAATGAAGAGGTGGTGCACGGCATACCCGGTCGCCGCGTGCTCAACGAGGGCGACATAGTGTCTCTGGATTTCGGCGCGCTAGTCAATGGCTTCCACGGTGATGCTGCGGTGACGGTGGGAGTAGGGAAGATGAGCTCTGCGGCCCGGAACATAATCGCCGCGACGAGCGGTGCTCTCGAAGCCGGGATAGCTGCCGCCGGGGTCGGTGTGAGACTGGGTGATGTGTCGGCAGCGATTCAGCGCTATGCCGAGGCGAGAGGGTTCTCCGTTGTGAGAGAGTACGTCGGACACGGCATCGGGCATGATTTGCATGAAGACCCCCAGGTACCGAACTTCGGGGTGCCCGGGGAGGGTCCGCTGTTGCAGAAGGGCATGACGCTGGCGCTCGAGCCGATGGTCAACGCGGGCGGGTACCGGACCAAGGTGGCGGAGGACGGATGGACGGTCGTCACTGCGGACGGCAGCCTTTCCGCTCACTTTGAGCATACCATTGCGATTGGCGAGTACGGGGCCGATATTCTGACGCGGCCATAGCCTCGGACGAGGGTGGATCGGGAGTTCTGTGTCGAAGAAGGAAGCGATAGAGGTTGAGGGGACGGTAGTGGAACCGCTGCCGAATGCCATGTTTCGCGTGGAGCTCCCGAACGGGCATCTGGTTCTCGCGCATGCTTCGGGGAAGATGAGGCTGCATTTCATAAGGATTCTGCGAGGCGACAAGGTGCTGGTGGAGCTGTCGCCATATGATCTGTCACGCGGAAGGATCACGTACCGGTTCAAGTGAGAGCCGGGAACACGAGTGGGGCACTTACGATGAAGGTTAGAGCGTCAGTAAAGGTCCGTTGCGAGAAGTGCAAGGTTGTGAAACGCAAGGGAGTGGTCAGGATTATCTGCACCAACCCGCGACACAAGCAGAGGCAAGGCTAGCGGCCTTGCAGGAGGGGCGATGGCGCGTATCTCTGGAGTCGACATACCGAAGGACAAGAGGGTTGAGATATCCCTTCAATACATCTTCGGCATCGGGCCGGTGCTGAGCCGCAAGATTCTGGCGGCGACGGGCATCAGCCCGGATGTGAAGGTCAAAGACCTTACCGATGACGAGGTCAACCGCATACGTGAGGCCATCGACAAGGGCTACAGGGTGGAGGGTGACCTCAGGAAAGAGATCAACTTCAACATCAAGCGCTTCGTCGACATTGGCTGCTATCGAGGTTCCAGGCACCGCCGGGGCCTGCCGGTCCGGGGGCAGCGAACGCGCACGAATGCCCGCACGAAGCGCGGCTCCCGCAAGACTGTGGCCGGCAGGGGCAGGCGCCGAGGAATGTCCAAGAAGTAGTCGGAGGTGACCGATGGCGAGAAAGAAGCCGGCGCGGCTAAGGAAGAGAGAGAGGAAGGCGATCCCGCGTGGGCGGGCTTACATCCAGTCTACCTTTAACAATACGATAATCACCCTCACTGACCCTCAGGGCAACGTGATTTCCTGGGGAAGCTCGGGCACGGCGGGATTCAAGGGGTCACGAAAGGGTACGGCATATGCCGCTCAGAGGGCGGCCGAAGCGGCGGCGAGGCGGGGCATGGACCATGGGCTCCGCCAGATCGACGTGTATGTGAGAGGCCCCGGAAGCGGTCGAGAGGCGGCTATCCGTTCCCTGCAAGCTGCGGGCCTTGACATAACGAGCATCCGGGACGTGACGCCGATTCCACACAACGGTTGCCGTCCTCCGAAACGGAGAAGGATCTAGAGGAGGTTCGAGATGGCCCGCTACACTGGGCCGGCGTGCCGTATTTGTCGGCGTCATGGCGAGAAGCTGATGCTCAAGGGAGCCAGGTGCTTCGGTCCGAAGTGCGCGGTCGTGCAGCGTCACTCTCCGCCGGGACAACATGGAACGAGCCGGCGCAAGCCTTCGGAATACAGTCTGCAGCTCAAGGAAAAACAGAAGGCCCGTGTTATGTACGGTCTGCTTGAGCGGCAGTTCCGGAGACACTACGCCGAGGCAGAGAGACGGCCGGGTCTCAGCGGCGAGAACCTGTTGCAGATACTGGAACTGAGACTGGACAACGTCGTGTTCCGGCTGGGGTTCGCTGACTCACGGCGACAGTCGAGGCAGACCGTGCTGCACGGCCACATCACCCTGAACGGGCGCGTGACCGATGTGCCTTCGTGCCGGACTAAGGAGGGCGATGTCATTGCCTGGAAAGAGGGGTCGTCAAAGTCTGTGCTGTATCAAGAGGCGGCGCAGGAGATCGAGAGCAAGGCCGTACCGAGTTGGCTGAGCCTGGACCCCGGAAACATGACGGGGAAAGTGGTGTCACTGCCGACTCGTGGCGATATCGATACCACTATCAACGAGCGGCTCATCGTGGCCTTCTACTCCAGATAGCTGGTTCTTTGTGCGAGGAGGTAGCGTGTTGCTGGAGGGCGTAGACCCCAAGATAGAGTGTGAGGAGAGTTCTGAGA
>CAZNMB010000010.1:0-1902 GCA_964574095.1 uncultured Dehalococcoidia bacterium | reverse complement strand
CTACGGCAAGTTCATTATCGAGCCGTTGTCTCCCGGCTTCGGCGTGACGCTGGGCAACAGCCTGCGCCGGGTGCTGCTCAGTTCCCTGCCAGGGGCGGCGGTAACCGCCGTGAAGATCGAGGGCGTGCAGCACGAGTTTGCCACGATCCCCCACATCAAGGAAGACGTGATCGAGTTCCTGCTCAACGTCAAGGAACTGCGGCTCAAGGCCTTCTCCGAGCGGTCGGGGAGGTTGTTTCTTGAGGTCAAGGGCGAGGGCACTGTCTGCGCTGGAGACATCAAGCCCTCGGCGGATTTCGAGGTTGTGAATCCCGAACTGCATCTCGCCACGCTTGATTCGCCTGAGGCATCGCTTGAGGTGGCGTTGTACGTAGAGAGGGGCACGGGATATGTGCCCTCGGGCCGCGGTGACGGCTTGCCGCTCGGGGTTATCCCCGTGGACGCCATCTTCACGCCGGTGCACAGGGTCAACTACAGCGTCGAGAAGACGCGCGTTGGACAGGTGAGCAACTACGACCGTCTGATACTGGAAGTCTGGACCGACGCCACCATCTCGCCCAGCGAGGCGCTCTCCAATAGCGCGGATATCCTGGTGGACCACTTCTCGAGGTTCCATGACCTCGGCAAGGCCCCGGTTGAGGTCGAGAAGCCCCTTGTTCCTCCCATCCCGCCGGAGCAGTACGATATGCCGTTGGAACAGCTTGGCCTCTCGGCGCGGACATTCAACTCCTTGCGCCGCAGCGGTATCACCAAGGTTGGCGAGCTCCTGGAGCGGACTGACGATGATCTGCTCGGTTTGAGGAGCTTCGGCCAGATCTCTCTGACTGAGGTGAAGGGGCGGCTTGAGACGCTGGACATTAAGCCCATCGCTGCGCGGCAGCAGGAGGACGAAACCGTCTCGGAGGGGGTCGAGGAATCGGAGGGGGCGGAGGAATGACCCGCCGAGAGGACTCTCTGACGAGGAAGAGATGAGACACAGAGTAGCTGGTCGCAAGCTTTCTAGATCCAAGGGACACAGACGGGCGCTCTACCGGAATCTGGTGACGGATCTGCTGCGTTGCGAGAAGATCGTTACCACCGAGGCCAAGGGCAAGGAGGTGCGTTCTCTGGCGGAGAAGGTGATCACCCTGGGCAAGCAGGGGTCTCTGCATTCCCGGCGGCAGGCGCTCTCCTTCGTGTTGGACAAGGGCGTGGTGGACAAGGTATTCAGCGACATCGGTCCCAGGTACGCGGAGAGGCAGGGAGGCTACACCAGACTGACGAAGCTGGGGCCGAGGTTGGGAGATAATGCTCCCATGGTGCAATTGGAACTGGTCTAGGTGGAGTCGTTGCCGCGGAGAAGGCTGGCTCTTGTTGTTGAGTACGACGGCACGAAATACAGCGGGTTCCAGTTCCAGGTGAACGCGCCGACGATTCAGGGTGATATCGAAGGCGCTCTGGCGAAACTGACCGGGGAGAGGATTCGGATAGCAGGCGCCGGTCGCACCGACGCCGGTGTACACGCGAAGGGCCAGGTCGTCAGCTTTGACACTTCGTCGAATCTGGCTGCCGGGACCATCGTCGAGGCGCTCAATTCCTATCTTCGCCCGGATGTGGCCGTGAAGGCCGGCGCGGAGGTGGCGGGCGATTTCGATGCGAGGAGGGATGCGCTCAGGAGGGAGTATCGATACAGGATTCTGAACGGCACGACGCCGTCTCCTCTGCAGCAGAGATACGCGCATTTCGTGCCCGGCCTGATCGATATGGGCATCGACGTGTTGCAAGCTCTGCAATTCCCTGCTATTTTCGAGTTTTCCTCGTGTCTTTTCAATAAATGGAGATTTTTTGTGCCGGTTCAACTGTGTATGATCAGCAACATTTTAAAAGCTTCCAAAAGAAATTGATCTCCGTTTGATGAAAGGA
>CAZNMB010000009.1:13651-18376 GCA_964574095.1 uncultured Dehalococcoidia bacterium | reverse complement strand
CAGTCGCGTCCTTCCTGGCCAACGCCTGCCGGCCCTCGGTCTGCCGGGAGAACCTCTGCAACGCTTGCGGCGCGGCGCAGGGCCAGGCCATGGACGCCGTCGCGCAGGCACTGGACCTGCGGATTGAGGACATCGGCGAGATGTCTCTCGGCCTGGACGAGGAAGACATCGCCCGCCGGCTTACGCTGCCTCGCGACGACCGGGAGTGCATCGACGACGACATGCTCCGGGAGATCGGCGATGAGATCCTGGCCGAAGGCGGCACGCAGCCCTTCAGCGGCGCCGTCGGAGTTGTGTGCGCGGTGCTCGCCGGGAAACAGGCAGCCGGCCTGCGGCGCAACGGCTGGTCCCCGCCGGAGATACTTGCCGCCTACTGCGCTGCGCTGGCCCATCAGGCCGCGCAGCTCGCGAAGCGACTGGGAGTGCTGCCTGAACTGGCAATCACGGGAGGCGTGGCCAAGAACATCGGCGTGGTCAGCCGTCTGGAGAAGGAACTGCATATTCGCACGGTTCCGGTCAGCCCCGATCCCCAGATCGCCGCAGCCCTTGGAGCCGCCCTCTACGCCGCCGATTTGGCCATCGGAGAGTGGCCGGGTGATCGGCGAACAGGGTAGTCCGGAGCAGATGCTTCAACCCACTCCCATTCTCCTCGCGATCGACCCGGCCCCAGCGGCGTGGAATGAGGCATCGCCCGCGACCGGCTGCGACTTGAGAGGCGGCGGACAGCTATGGCCCGTGTAATCGTCGCGCTCAGTGGCGGAGTGGACTCGTCAGTCGCCGCCGCTCTCCTCACCAAAGAGGGGCACCAGGTCACCGGCGTGACCATGCGGATATGGGACGGCGATCCCGCCGCCGGTGCCGCGCGGCACGCGTGCTATGGCCCGGATGCCTCCGCCATCGAAGACGCCGCGCGCCTCTGCCGAATGCTGGGAGTCCCTTTCCACGTATTCGACCTCAGCGAGCAGTTCCGCGCTGAGGTCCTGGACTATGTACGCCGCGAGTACATGTCCGGGAGGACGCCGAACCCCTGCGTCAGGTGCAACCGCCGCCTCAAGCTCGGCCTGCTGGTCGACACCGCCCGCGAGAACGGCATACCGTTCGACTACGTGGCGACGGGACACTACGCGCGGGTCGAGCGGAGCCCCACAGGCGGCAGGTTCCTGCTCGAGAGGGCCGCCGACAGCGCCAAAGACCAGTCGTATTTCCTCTTCTCCCTGTCGCAGGAGCAGCTTGGACGCGCGCTGTTCCCCATCGGAGGCCACACGAAGAACCACGTCAGGAAGCTTGCCTCGGACTTGGGCCTCGACATCGCCGACAAGCCGGAGAGCCAGGACTTCGCCGCGGGCAGCTACGCTTCGATCCTCGAGATGCCCCAGCGGGAGGGGCCCATACTCGACCGTCAAGGCAACGTGCTGGGAACGCACCGGGGGGTGCATCACTATACCGTCGGCCAGCGCAAGGGACTGGGCCTGTCGGCGCGCGACCCGATGTATGTCACGGCGATCGATGCCCGCAGCAACGCGGTCATCGTCGGCGGCAGGGAGGAAGTGTACTCCGACGCGCTCACCTGCTCCTCCCTGAACTGGATAGCCGCGCCGTCGCTGCCAGAGCCCCGGCAAGTGACCGCCAAGATCCGGTACAACCACAGAGAAGCCGACGCGACGATCACGCCGCTCGGCGCGGACAGCGTCCATGTCAGGTTCAGAGAGCCCCAGATGGCGATCGCGCCCGGCCAGGCGGTGGTGTTCTACGATGGCAATGTGGTCGTGGGCGGTGGTACAATAGACTAGCAGGGGGAGTCCCGGTATTGGCCAAGATCATTGCAGTCTGCAGAAGCGACAACAAAGGCACCACCAAGGAGACCGTCCCCGAGGCGGAACTCCAGGAGGGATTCGGCCTCGTCGGTGATGCCCATGCCGACTGCTGCACCCACCGCCAGGTGAGCCTGCTGGCCGTCGAAAGCATCAACAAGATGCGCGGGGCCGGGTACGACGTCAACCCCGGCGATTTCGCGGAGAACCTCACGACCGAGGGCATCGACCTCGTATCCCTGCCTGTTGGCACCACCCTCCAGGCGGGCGACGGCATCGTCCTCGAGGTCTCCCAGATCGGCAAGGAGTGCCATACCGGCTGCGCGGTCTTCAAACTGGTGGGCAAATGCATCATGCCCAAGGAAGGGATCTTCGCCAGGGTCATCAGCGGCGGAGTGATCAGGCCCGGAGATGAACTCGCACGAGAAGGAGAGTAGCCGGTGGCCATAGCGAGCGAGTCCCCGCTCGTCGAACGCATTCTCGCTCTGAAGAAGGAGAGGAACGCCGTCATCCTCTCCCACAACTACCAGTTGGGCGAAGTCCAGGACATAGCGGACTTCGTCGGTGACTCGCTCGAGCTCAGCCGCAAGGCGGCCGGGACCCGCGCCGACGTCATCGTGTTCTGCGGGGTCCACTTCATGGCCGAGACGGCATCCATACTCAGCCCCGACAAGACCGTTCTCCTGCCCGACATGCACTCCGGCTGTCCCATGGCCGACATGATCGACGCCGAGGCCCTCCAGTCGAAGAAGCGGGAGCTCGGGGACGTCACGGTCGTCTGTTACGTCAACTCCACCGCGGCCGTCAAGGCGGAGTCCGACTTCTGCTGCACCTCAGCCAACGCGGTCAAGGTGATCGAGAGTATCCCGAAAAGCAGCCGCATTCTATTCGTCCCGGACCAGTACCTCGGCCACTACGTCACGAGCCGGACGGGCAGGGAGATGGACCTATGGCCCGGCTTCTGTCCCACCCACAGCAGGATCCGTCCCGAGCACGTGACCAGACTGAGGAAGGAGTACCCGCGCGCCGAGGTAATCGTCCACCCGGAGTGTCACCCGGAGGTAATCAAGCTGGCCGACCAGGTGCTGAGCACGAGCGGGATGTGCCTGCACGCCGCCGAGACCAGCGCTGACGATATCATCGTGGGCACGGAGATGGGCATCATCCACAGGCTGCGCAAGGAGTGTCCGGACAAGAGGTTCATCCCCGTCTCCGAGCAAGCGGTCTGCCCGAGGATGAAGCTCATCACCCTCGAGAAGATCCTCTGGTCGCTCGAGGACATGTCGCCGGTGGTCAAGGTGCCGGAAGACACCCGTGTCCTGGCCAAGCGCGCCGTGGACCGGATGCTGGAACCGGGCCGGGCATAAAGTGCTCCCGGCCAGTACCGCGACCCAGCCCGGTATCCTGCCAAAGTGCTATTGACTCCTGTGCTGAGACATGATAAGATAGAACATAAGCGTATGCATATACATGCATATAGCCCCCGACGGCTGCATTCGCCGATGACGCGAAGGCGCGCCGCTCTGTGCGCGCTGTCCTTTCTGGTCATCGCTCTGCTCGTGGCCGCTGCGTCGTGCGGCGGGGAGTCCACGCCGCAGCCTGCTGTCCTTGACCTCGCCGCCGCGATCGGCCCCGACGGGACGCTCCAGGAGGACGTGCTGCACGTCTCGGCTGACGGCCGATTCCAGATCGCGGCCGCCAGCGGCTCGAAGGCGCTCACCGCGGATGGCCAGCCCCTGCAATCTTTGTCGGTCGAGGAGATGGCAGACCCGCCCCCGCTGCCTCCAGGCGCCCACGTGCTCCCTCCCGCCTACGACCTGGGCCCGGACGGCGCCAAATTCAATCCGCCGGCTATCGCCACGCTGACGTACGATCCGGCGGACATCGCTGATGACATCAGCGAGAGCCACCTGTCGATCGCTTTCTACAACACCGCCACGCGGCAATGGGTCGTCCTGCCCTCAACGGTGGACACGACGGCTCACACGATCACGGCCGCCGTGAGCCATTTCACGCAGTTTGCCATATACTCTCCTCCCGCAACGCCGGCTCCCACCTCATCGCCGTCGCCGTCCAGCTCGCCGGCGCCCTCGGTCACCGGTACATCAACGCCGGGCCCCACGCCCGCGCCGGTCCCAACAAGCTCCGGGTCATCCGCGCCGACGCCCTCACCCACGGCAAGCGTCACAGCCACGCCAACTCCGGCACCCGCAGGTGGAGGAGGCGGAGGCGCTGCACCCGCCCTCCCAACGCCGACACCCACGTACGCCCATTACCCCGACGTGCCGCGTATCACGGTGCAGCAGGTGAAAGCGAAGCTCGATGCCGCAGCCAACATCGCGATAGTCGACTCCCGAACCTACGGCGAATATGCGCTGTCCCGGATACCGGGCGCCATCTCTCTGCCTCTGGGCAGTATGTCTCCGCCCTACACCTCCCTTGACGGTTACGACGAGATCATAACGTACTGCACCTGAGGGTACGAGGAGACAAGCGCCGGTGCGGCGCACAAGCTCATACAGGCAGGCTACTCCAACGCCAAGGCCATGCTCGGAGGCTACGACGCGTGGATAGCAGCCGGCTACCCGGTTGACACGACCGCGCCCGGCGGGACGCCCACCCCTACGCCCACCCCGACACCGACTCCCACCACTGCTCCTCCGCCGCCGCCTCCTCCGGCACAAACAGCAACGCCTACGCCTACGCCTACACCTACACCCACACCGACTCCCACGCCTGCCCCGACACCGACGCCTTACCTTCCGGATATCCCTCGCATCAGCCCGGCCGAACTCAAGGCCCTGATCGATGCCAGCGCCAATATCGTGGTCATCGATTCGCGCACCTACGGCGAATACGTGCTGTCCCGGATACCGGGAGCCATCTCACTGCCCCTGGCCGACATGGCCCCGCC
>CAZNMB010000009.1:2653-13551 GCA_964574095.1 uncultured Dehalococcoidia bacterium | reverse complement strand
TGCTGTCCCGGATACCGGGAGCCATCTCACTGCCCCTGGCCGACATGGCCCCGCCCTACACGTTCCTCGACAGCTATGATGAGATCATTCTCTACTGCAGCTCCACCGGATGGGAGTGGGACTTCGACGTCGACGCGGGGGCCAGCGTTGACAGCACTGAGCAGAACCCAGTCCATTTCTATGCAGTGAGCAAGCTCTACACGGTCAGCCTCACCGTTACCGGGCCCGCCGGCTCGGACACCGAGACGAAGACCAACTACCTCTGGATACAGTGCTGACACTAGCCACAGGCGCCCGTGAGGCGCCGGAGACCACAGCCAGCGGCTTATTCGCGCCCGCCGCTCCCCGAGTCACGATCCCGGCCTGACGATCGCGCCTCTCTCCAGGAACGCGACAGGCCAGGCACCCGCCGAGGCCCCGGCGCGGACCATGTCTCCGGGGATTGACAAACCCCCCCGGAAATGGTAGCTTTGACCAGTCCGTACCCAGCGCGCCCTGCGGACTAGGCCGCAGAATCACGAGCAGCCGCCAGTCCCTCGCGCGTCGGCAGGCGGACGGACTGAGGACTCCGGCAACTCCGGTGCCACGGCCGGCGCCGGGGCGGGACGGTTCCCGGTACTCGTGTAAGGGAGAGATGGCAGTACCAAAGCGTCCGCCGTGCCAGTCGAACGTGTGCTACGTTCGCGCCGATGCGGCTGTTGACACTGATAATGGCCGATGCTATGCTGGGCCCAGCTACCGGCACGATCGGAGAAATTGCCTCATCCCTCGATCGCAACCAGCACTATGGTGAAGGAGTTATGACCATGAAGCGACGGTGCTTGCTCTCGGCGTTTGTCCTGGGCTCCCTGTTGACGGTGCTGCTGGGGTATGCGGCAGCCGGCGCTCAGGACGATCTCAAGGTCGAGATCACCTCTTTCGAGGTCTCGAACTTCGACGGCAGCGACGTGACCGGCGACCACCTCATGGCCAGCGACTCCTATGTCATCACGTTCAGCATCAACGCCGGCGTGGACCTGGCGAATAACACGCTTATCGTCTCCACGGACCTCAGCAAGGTGGGCGACGTCTACTGGCAGCTTGACAACGACTACCCCGGCGTGAACACCGACACCTGGCAGCCCGGTATGTCCGCCATCGAGTTCGGCATCGTCAAGGGGACCGCCGAGTTCACCCTCAGAGGCAAGGTGCCGGATACCTTCACGTCGCGCAGGATAACGGAGACGGGCGCCGTTCTGCACCTGCCTCATGACATAGTGCTGCTGAAGCTCTCGCTCGGCCCCGCCGGCACCATGCTGCAGGAGCGGTCGATGAACGTCATCGACCAGGCGATCAACACCTATCAGAAGGACCTCATCCTGAGGGAGACGGCGCTCGAACAGGCCGTCACCGGTCCCAGCCCCGCCGATGTCACGTACACGGGTCTGGCGCAGGCCGTTGTGGACCAGGCCAAGGCCCTCTCCATCAAGGGGTACGTCGAAGAGGCCACAGACCTGCTCAACACGCTGCCGGAATCGGCCGCGGACTACCCGACGCCCGTCCAGGAAGGATCATACACGCTCTATATCATCATCATAGCGGCGCTGGCGGCCTTGCTGGTTGCCGCCCTTGTCCTGCTCCTGCGCTCGAGGTCCGGCGTGTCCTTCCTCCGCCAGCAGGTGGACGAGGAAGCCGGGAAACTGGATGTCCTCTCGGTAAGGCTGTCCAAGATAGACAGGCAGCTGGCGCAGGACGTCGGCCAGGTCAAGGAGCAGCTCGAGAGGATCAGCGGGAGGTAACGCTATGCCCCACGTAAGAAGCTACAACTCGGCGATACAACTCGTGGGCCTCGGCGGGGCGGGGGTCAACATCGTTGAAGCCTTCATCAACAACCGCAGGGACTTGATCCCCCTGCTCAAGCGTGAAGGCGTTCGCATATCATGCCTTGCCATCGACGTCGCGGACCACGACATTCAGAGCCTGGAGGCCGCCTCGCGGGACCTCCTGGACGACCTCAGGGAAGAGGGCGTGCCCTCGGACAAGATCTCGATCATCGCCAAGTCGGTCAAGTTCCCCACGCCGGAGAGCATGTTCGACTTCATCAACAAGTACCCCGAGTATCTGAAGCGAGAAGGGGTCCAGACCCCCAAGGACTACACGCCCTGGCTCGGTTCGTCCATGGACATCCCGCCCCTTGCCGGCGGAGTAGGACGGCGGCGCGCTCTCTCCAAGGCGATATACGGCCTCAACTATCACCATCTCCGGCTGCTCGACAACTACATGGACGGCTTCAAGGAGCATATCTTCACCTCCACGATACAGCCCGTCGTGTTCGTGGTGTACGGCCTCGGCGGCGGGAGCGGCAGCGGGATGGTCCTGGACTTCGCCCGCCACCTGCGGAAGAAGATGGGGAGCGGCGTGCCCATCATCGGGCTGTGCATCCTGCCGTGCAGCGGCGACGATCCGCCGGCCAAGGGCACGTCGGCCTACAGCGCCCTGATCGAGCACGGGCTCGCGGTGGACAAGCAGGCGAACCTGGAGGTGGTCCGGCGCTTCGGCGGCACGTATGAAGACCCGTTCAGCGCGTTCATGGTCATGCCCCTGGGGCCGGCCTACAGCAAGACCGCGAATCTCATCGACGCCAAGCGCGTCATCGACGATGCCATCGTGGATGTCCTTATGAACTCGCTCAGCTTCGATCTGGCGGACCTGCTGAGCAACATAGGTTCCAACCTGGACATGGAGGGCAAGTGGCTGCACGTCCTGTCCACCCTGAAGATAAGCTATCCCGTTACCGAGTTCATCGAATTGACGAAGATCTACCTCGAGCGTCTGGACAAGGTGCGTGGGCTCAGGCGTGAGAAGAAGGAGGTATTCGGCGGCACCCATCCCACTGAGGTCGGCGGGGTGAGCAAGATCATCAATATCTGCAACCAGGACCTGAGGGAGATCTACCGCCTGCTGCTCATCCAATCCGGCAAGTACGCCGCTGAAGCCTTCGACGAAGCCGTGGACAGCATGGTCCACGGCGACCGCTCGGTTGAGACCGAGTACATCATGCACCTCAAGGGAGTGGACGACTCCGTGAGGGCGCAGGTCAACGAGCTTGGCCGCGCCGTGATGGCCATCGGCCTCGACGCCCCCGAAGGGACCGTGGAAGCCATGATCCGCAACGAGGCGGCGAAGCTCATAGCCTTCGGTGACTGCATCTCGAAGAACTACACCGAGTTCCTTTCGAGCGTCGATGACATACTCGACACGCTCAGAGACAGCCTTCCCAGCGCCCAGCAGCTCACCGCCAAGGAGGTCCAGCTGGTCAACGATGTCTCCGAGCTGGCGGCGATGCTCAGGGACTACCTTGGCAGCCTCAGGCTGTACCTCGAGACGAAGAAACTTGCCGACAGGCTGCACAAGCAGCTTCAGAAAGAGGAGAAGACCGAGTCCCAGCAGGCGGCTTTGACCAAGGTCGAGCGGATTATCAACCCCGAGCTCGTGGTTCTGTTCTCTCTCCTGTCCTCGATGTTCACGCCGCTGAGCATACAGCTCAAGAGCATAGACTCACAACTGGTCAACTGCCGGCGGGTCAAGCGCGTGCTGGAAGATGACATCAACAGGCTCAACGCGACCATCGCCGATCACGAGGTCGATCGGAAGAGCAAGCAGGTGGAGAAGACACGGGCGGGTCGCGAGGCCCAGAGCATCAAGATCGGATTCCTGTCGGGCGGCAAGAAGAAGCTCTGGGGCGAGCGGCGGCGCCGGCTCGACCACGCCATAGCCTCGGTTGACGAGGAGATGCGCCTTGTCGGCGACGAGCTGGCACACGTTCAGGGCAAGATGGCCGAGTACTCCAGCATCGAGAAGAGGTTCGAGGTCAACTCCGACTACCGGAAGCTGCTGACCGCCATAGGGGAGCTCTCCAACCTCCACTATGAGAAGATGAACGAGATGATGCGGGACAAGGGGTTCTACGATCGCACAGCCGAGCTCACCGAAGATGTGCAGTTGAGGCTGCTGCAAAGGATCCTGATGGAGGACGAGGCCTCGCTCTCCAGCGACAACATACTCAGAGAGATAATCGACAGGGACAACCTCAAGGAATACCTGTCCAGCGTGCTCGGCATCTTCCGAGTGCCCGGAGTCATGGGCCTCACAAGCGAATACAAGACCGACTACATCTGGTTCGCCGTCGTGTCGCCGCGGGGCATCTGGGACCACGACCTGTCCGCCGACGTCAGGGCCACTCTCTCCGGTTATGTCAAGGAAGACGCTTCGCGCAGCATCGCCATCAGGGAGATCGATTCCACCGATCCCTGGACTGTCCGGTTCATGGCGATCGCCGCGAAGGCCGTGCCCCAGTACCTGGAGTGCTTCTCCGAGATGAAGCACATATATAACCACGCTACGGCCGAGGAGAGAACGCTGGCCCAGTCCTTCCTGCTCGAACACGGCGCTGACGCAGCCATTCACACCGTCTCCAAGTAACACTCCGGCAGCAGCACCGCAGCCGAGCGGAGCGAAGTCGCGCGCCCACCAGGTCCAGGCATCAGGGCTATCGGGGCTCAGGTAACATGGAAAGCATTCTGGAGTATCCCCCAGCCGAGGAAGACCTGCTCGACGACGGTCTCCTCGAACAGCAGTACGAGATCAGGGCGGCGGAAGAATCGTTCCGCCGGCTCCTTGGTCGCGTGGCAGTAGCGCTCATCTTCCTGGCATCGGGCCTCATGGTCTACTACCTGATGCCCTTCTATCCGCCCACCATGGCCGTCTTCCTGGCCCTGGTGCCGGCTGGAGTCGCCTTCCGCTGGCCCGCCATCGCCCTGTTCCTCCTGCTTCTCTTCGCCGCGCCCGCCTATTCATACCAACTCGACGTCACCATCTGGGCTCTGGGCATCCTCGTCACCATAGCAGTCGTCCTTCCCTTCGGCCTCAGCAGGCTGCCCGGAGCGTCCGCGGGCGCCGCCATCGGCGCGGCATCCGCAGTGCTGATGCTCACGCCGTTCTACTACCTGGCGCTGCCCCTGCTCATCGGAAGCACAGCTCTTCGTCTCCGGGGTTCCACGGCCGGCGGCGGCTGGGCGTTCTTCATCTTTCTCGCCTTCTATCTCCCGTTTCTGGCAGTCGCTCACACGTCCACGACGCAGGGCGGGAGCTTGCCTCTGTTCACGCAGATTGACTATGCCCAGCGCTCGGCGCTCACCAACCTTGACCTGAGCTCACTGAAGGCCGCCTTCGAGGGCCAGCTCGATCATAGCTTCAGCGGCTTCTCCGGCCTGTCGGCCTATTTCGTGCAGGGATGGGGCGGCGTGGCCATCATTCTGATTCTGCTGGCGACGATAGTCATCACGCCCGCAGTAGTGAACGCGACAAGGCAGCTCCGGTTCGGCGGCCCTACGGCGCGCGCGCTCGCCCCGCTCGCCCTGATGCTTGTGGGAGCGCTCGTGTTCCTTCTGCCCCTCCAACTGCTGGCAGAGCCTCTCGGCTACTACACCGGATTCGCCACCTCGGGCGACACGGCGCGGCTGGCCGGGACCATGCTCGGCGTGGGCATCCTCGCCTTCCTCGCAGAGATGTGGCTCAACCGGCGCAATCTCAAGGTCGATTTCAGGACTGAGATGTCCATCCTCTCACTGCAGTTGTATGACATGCTGGATGCCACCAAGCAGCGTCTCAGCGACATACGGTCCGTCTGGCTCGGCAATGATCTGGCCAGCGAGAAAGCCGCGATCAACCAATATGAGGAGAAGATCGCGCTCGCTCTCGAGAGTTCACCCGCTATGAGCCTCGCCCGACTGGAGCTCAGCTACAACGAGTTCCGCGCCATCCAGGCGGACCTGCCCCGACTTCGAGAACGGCTTGAGGCTAGACTCCGGGAGCATCTGAACGAGTCCAAGCAAGCCTACAGGGCAACCGTACAGCAGGCTCTCGCGCTGGGGATTCCTGCGATCGAGGACGTCATCGAAACACCGCCGGCGCCCGACGCTCACGATGACCCCTACGAGCTTCTGCGACAACAGGAGAGACTCAACGCCGCCTTCCAGCGGCTGGCCGAGGTGCTGGTCGCAACCGGAGACATGGTGGCCGGCACTGTCAAGAACGAAATCGACTCTGAGTTCCAGCTGACTACGATCGAGATCAGCCACGGACTCCTCGACCAGGGCAGGTATGAGGAATCCGCCCGCACTATCACCGAGGACCTCCAGATAATCGACGGCAGGATCGAGGGCTCAATAGTCGAACTGGCCGCGAAGGTCGTCGCCGCCGCCGAAGCGTTCAAGGATGTGCTCACCAGCCGCATGCTCCCGGTGCTCCAGTCCATCGGAGATTCCGCCTCAGCGGCCGTCTGCGACTCCGCAAGCCGTGCTCTTGATACCATCGCTGACTCAGTGCGCGACTCGCGGACGCTGTCCGACATCATCGGCATAGTCGAGCAGAGCCGGAAGCTGGCCACCCTGGCCACCGGCACCGTCACCAAGCTCGGTGAGAGGATCAGCGAGCTTGAGGCCGACAACAACCGCAGGTGCCCTCCAAAGTACAACTGGGGACGCAACAGCCACACGGCCAGCGAGATTCAGCAGCTTCTCGCCTCCGTCCAGAACGACTCCTCCGAGCCTACCATCAGCGGCCGATTCCGTGTGATTGAGAACGCCGTCCAGGCGCTGGAGCACCAGGCAAGGGCAATCAAGCAATACGGCCAGGCAAACGAGTTTCTCATCAACTACCCCAACATCGAGTACATAGTCCGCGACAAGCTGTCGGCGAACAGGGCCGTCGCAAGCTCTGACCTGCCCGTGCAGCCCAAGTACGCCCTGGAGTATCTCAAGATGTACGCGACGGCGCACCAGGGCGCTGTCATTCTCGACACCAAAGCAGGAGTCCTCAAGCGCGTCGCAGGAAACGGCTCCGCTCAGGAGTAGAGGCAGCCATGACCACCGACGATGGCGCACTGATAGCCGATCTCGAGGAAGAGAGGCTGCTGGCCCAGATCAAGGGCGCCTACCTGGAGGGCACCGGCAAGGGCAAGCTCTCTCTTACCAGCCGGCGCGTCGAGTTCGAGCATCGGAAGGGGCTCCTCTCCCCGCCGCAGGTTGCCTTCTCGGTGGACCTCTCGCGCGTCTTCTCCGCGAAGGCAAAACACGCGTCGAACACACTCACGCTGGAGTGGCTCGACGAGGCCGGCGCATCTGTCACCGGTGAGATCTCCCTGCCCGAGGGCGCCGCGGCGGCGCGACTGATCCGCATTCTCAACGGCAGGCTCCGAAGCCTGAAACAGGAGTCCGACCTGCGCGAGCAGTGGGCTCTCTACCAGTCCTTCCTGTGGGCAACGGCATACCACGCATGGCTCAGCGCCCGGCACCTGGGGCGCATTGTCCAGGGGCTGCTGGGGCAGGATTGGGACGCCGTTGAAGCCGCCTCCGCCGATGCCTCGACGTCAGCCGTCAACCTGCCGGATGCTGACACGTCCGGCATCGAACAGGTGCTCCAGGCCCTTGCCAAAACTGTCTCTTCCCGAGATGCCTCTCTCGTGCTGAAGGATGTGATGGCCGCCTACGACGCTGTGGGGAAATCGTTGAACAGCCAGACGCCGCCCGACGACCGATGGCGGGAGATGTCGGCTCCGCCATCAGGCGGTCTCGCCTGGCAGCACATCCGCTACATCTTCCTGTTCTCCGCCTGGCACGCCCTCATCTCCGTATGGCGCCAGTCCGGCGATACGGGCAAGATCGAGCGATTCGCGCCCAGAGTGACGCCACTACTGACAATAGTCGCGGACGGGATCTCGGCCGAACTACTGCCAGTTGCCCGGGCAAGCGGAGGGCCCACGAGTGACCTGAACTCCCTGGACTCAGCCGCTCGCAACCTTCAGGCTTTGCTGGAGATAAACGCAGGAATAGGATAGATGACTGTCAACCGGCCGCCGGAAAGGATACGGCTCTGTCTCAACAGCCACGAGAATCCATACGATTCGAGCGTCTGCCACGTCTGCGGCCTGCCTCTTGTGGACTATGAGGCTGAGATGTCGCTCTTCCTGGATACCCTGGGCGCGGAAGAAAGCCACCTCACCTTCTCCCGGCGGATGGTGTTCATTGGAGTCGGAGACCAGGGCTGCAGACTCATCGGAGAGTTCTATCGCACTTCGGGTGAAGTCCTGACGGACTCAGAGTTTCTCATGATCGAGTCGTCCGGCGAGGCGGGTCAGGCCACCGGCTCCAAGACGGCACAGAACCATGCGGGAGACCGACCGCTGCCCCACCTGTCCCATCACCTGCTTCCGGCTTCGCCGAGCAGGCGTGTCGGCTACTTCGGATTGGGCGAGCATCTTGCCGCCGGCGACCCGCGCCTGGACGATCGCCTTCTGCGCGCCGGCGTCAGACCATCGAGCAAAGTCCAGACCGTCTTCCTCGTCTCGGCGCTCGGAGGAGGCACGGGCGGCGGGGCAACGCCGCACATCCTTCGAAGGGCGAAAGCGCTCAATCCGCAAAGCAGGAGTCTGGTTCTCGCAATGATGCCTTCGGCGGACGAGCCGGACAGCGCGCACTTCAACGCGTTCTGTTCCCTCTCCCGCCTCCTGGGAACGGACGCCGGCCCTCTGGCTGACATCATCCTGCTGACGGATCACAACCGTCTCGTCGGCATGAGGGGCGTCAGCCCGGCAGGTGAGGAGATCGCCAGAGAAGCCCTGCTGTCCCACTTGCTCGCGGCCCTCGCCGGCGCCACCGACGGAGAGTCAACTGATGCCGACCCGTCCTACCTGACCAAGATGAGCAGCTCGATCGGCATCCAGGTGTTCGTCCCCTGCCTGGCCATCGGCCGCAGCCTGGAGATATTCGGTTCAATGGAAAAGATCCTCGACAGCGCGCTCTCTTCGCCTCTCGCGCCAATCGACAGCCAATCGATCGCGCTATCCTACATGCTGGTACGGGTCCCGGACAGGATGGCTGCCTCACTCCACGAGAAGACCCTGCGGACTCAACTCAACAGATGGAACCGTGAGAGGTTCCCCCGACTGAAGGGAAGCGTCATTCAGCTTGCTCACACCAGCAGGACGTCCGATCGCGTGGACCTCTGCCTTCTGCTCGGCGGCACCAGGCTGTCGGTCACGGCGAAGAGGGCGGAACAGGGCTTCCACGGATTCAAGTCGATCGTCCGCAGAAAGTCCTGGGAGCAGGAGTTCGGCGTGGACTCCGATACCGTCGCGGAGATGGAGAAGGCGGTCAGAGACTACGACACCAAGCTGGACGAGATGGCTGACTGACATCCACTCGGCAGACCCGCGCGCGCCGACTCCACGATGTCTACGGATCGTGGTTGCGTTGACCGAAGAGCCTCCTGAATCACTCGCGTCCCTATCTCAGCCCCTCTCGGACCGGATTCGAAAATCGGTAGGAAAAGGTAAGATTGGTTCACTGTGATACTTTGACATCCGGCCTGCTATCGGCTACCGTACTATTGCGTTACATAACCTAAGTTGGCGGCCGGTCCAACGAGCGGCCGTCCCTACTGTCAGGTACGCAGCCGGGGAAGTCAGGCGAGTCCGCTTCGCTTGTCACTCGTGCGGCGGATGGCAGCTTTCGCTGTCATACCGTGCTGGCGGCGCCCCTGACAGAGGGCGTGGCGGGGAAATCTGAGCACCATGCAACACAAGAACGGCAAGACGAGGGAGATCTGGGGACGCCACTTCTCGGTTGTCAAGCAGGGGCTGGATGAGCGCGAGGTCTTCTCCTTCGTCGGCACCCTTATCGAACGAAACAACGAGTACGCCGAGAAGCTCGAGCACGTCGACTCGCTCGTGAAGCTTGCCGAAAACACCATCATCGAGGCCGACCAGGAGGCGGAGCGGATAAGACTGCAGGCGCTTGAGCGTGCAGGCGAGGAAGCTCGGGCCATTCTGGCCCGGTCCGGAGAAGACGCCAGGAGCCAGGCACAGACCGTTCTGTCCGACGCGGAGGAAGCGGCTGCCGTGCAGGCGGCGACGATCCTGGCTGACGCGGAGCGGCAGGCGCAGGAGAAGCTTGCGGCCGCGCAGCAGTTGTCGAGGGAAATCATCAGTTCAGCCGAGGAAGAGGCCAGGCAACAGGCCGGGGCAATCCGGCAGCAGGCGGTGGCACACGTGCAGGCGACAAGACAGCGTGCGCGCGCGTTCCTCGCCAGGAGTCGAGAGGTCGCCGTGAGCGACATCAGGGCCAGGTTCGAAGCCGCGTTTCAGGAGATTCTCTCGGACTGGTCGAACACAGACGCCGGCTTCGAGGAAGAGCAGGCGCCCGGAGCTGACCGCCCCATGGATGCATCACCCGGCGACACGACTTCCGCCGATGCCGGGTCGTCCGCCCAGGCCGGGCGCATCGGCGGGGCTATCCGCAGCGCGCTCTTCGGGGGGAAGAGGACATAGCGACCATGGCTGCAAGCAACGGCAAGCTGAAAGAGCTCTGGGGACGCCAGTTCCGCATAGTCAAGAACGGGCTTGACGAGTCCGATGTCTTCTCCTTCATCGGCAAGCTCATTGAGGAGAATCGAGAGCTCGCCGGCAAGCTCGAACACGTGTCATCCCTGCGCAGGCTCGCGGAGAGAGCGGTGGTCCAGGCTGCGAAGGAAGCCGTGAGGATCAAGAAGGAGGCCGAGGAGGAAGCGAGAGGCAGAGCGACATCAGTCATCGCCGAGGCGGAGGACCGGGGCAGAGCCGACGCGGAGATGCTCATCGCGCAGGCCGAGAAAGACGCCCTGGCCAGGATCTCGGCGGCCGAGCAGGAAGCTCGCAGAATAGTCGCGGAGGCGGATCGGGCGGCGGCGGCCCAGGTGGACAGAATCCTCGACGAGGCACAACGTGAGCCGAGAGAGCAGGCAGCGGGAATCATCGCTCAGGCCGCCCAGGAGGCCAATGCCCAGGCTGAGAGGATAGTCGCCGAGGCGGGAGGCGCTGCACC
>CAZNMB010000009.1:0-2643 GCA_964574095.1 uncultured Dehalococcoidia bacterium | reverse complement strand
CGCTGCCGGGGCGCTGGCCGAAAGCATAGTCGAGGAGGCCCGGCGCCAGGCCGAGGTGACCGCGCTGCAGATGGTATCGGCGGCCGAAGACGAGGCTGGAAGCATCCTGAACGAAGCTGAGGAAAAGGTTCGGGCCCTCCACGCTCCGGCTGTAGCTGAAGCAGATGCGATGATCGCCGAAGCACGGCAGAGCATTCAGGCGGCTCACGACAAAGCGCGCGAGCTCCTCAGCATGGCCGAGGAAGAGGCCCAGTCGATACGCTCGCGGGCTGAAGAGGAGGCCAGCGCCTTCATCGAGGAGTTGAAGCAGAAGGCCGACCACGCCGCAGAAGTCAGGCTCGCGAAGGCTGAAGAAGAGGGGCGCAAGATCATAGAAGAGTCAATAAAGACAGCGCGCCTCGAGGCGGAACGGATCACGGAGGAAGCTGACGAAGCGGCCTACGGCGGCCAGGTGTTCGAGGAGAGCGACCTGCGCACCAAGTTCGAGGTCCTTCTGGACCTGCTGGTCTCCAGCTCCCTCGGCTCGCGAGAGAGGCCCCGGCCTCCCATGCGCCAGCCGGAACGCAGCAAGATAGAAGCTCCCAGGATGTCGGAGCCCGAGTACGATGAGTCCGAGGCAGAACACAGCGCCGACATGTTCCACGGCCCGGTAGAGTTGGACTTCCCGCCTCCACTGAACTCCGGCCGCGTCCTCAAGATACACAAGGCCCTGGCAAAACTCCCCCATTTGAGAGTCCTGGACCTTGAAGGGTCAAGCCGGGGCGGGATACGCATCAAGGCGTACGTGCAAGGTCATATCCCGCTCCTCGATGTCCTGCGAGATCTGCCCGACGTCGAGAAGGTCTCCAATGGAGTCAGAGCCTCTAGGTCAGGCTCGTCTAACGACGGAGGCAAACCTGGCCCGAGACGTATCGTCGTCGCCACGCGCAGGTAGCTTCCCTCCCCTGCGGCTGTCCAAGTCACCGCCACCAGCGCCAACCGTATTCCACAGACGCGTCCGTCCGTTCGGCATACTAGCGCCCGCCTGTGCGACCCGCTCCACGCCGAGGCCAACCGCCTCTCCGGGACTACTGTGCTGCTCTCAGTCGCGCCAGCGACGGCTGCGTGCCGGCTGGAGGGGGCAAGATGGGGACCAGCGTGAATGGGCGGTGAGGGATTTGAACCCCCGACTTCTTGCGTGTGAAGCAAGCGCTCTAACCACTGAGCTAACCGCCCGGGAATGAAGCTATTTTAGCCCCCAAAATCCATACTTGTAAAGGGGGGGCGCTTGCTTCGACACATACAGCCTACGAGCATCCACGGAGACCCCACGCCGCCGACCGACCTCTCCACCCTCATCCGCGGCTACCGCCTCTTCGCCCGCACCGAGGGCAAGTCACCGCGCACCATCGACGTCGTGGCCAGCAGCGTCACGTACCTCGACCGCTTCCTCCGCGCCGCGGGCCTGCCCACCGACGCGGCCCTCCTCGGCACCACCGAGATCCGGATGTTCATCCTCTACCTCCAGGAGAAGCGCTGCTTCAGCGACCACCGCTTCACCCACGTGCAGGACCGGGGTCTCTCGGCGACGACCGTCAACAACTACCTGCGCGCCATCAGGTCATTCTGGTCCTGGCTAGTCTCCGAAGAGATCGTGCCCTCGAACCCCCTGATGCGGATGAAGCTGCCCAAGGCGCCGCGCAAGGTCACGCCCACCTTCTCCGACGAGCAGCTGGGGCGGCTGCTCGCCGCCATCGACACCGCCACGCCCGCGGGCTTCCGCGACCAGGCGATCATGCTCACGCTGCTCGATACCGCGCTCCGGGTCTCCGAGCTCGTCGGCGTCACGCTCGACAACCTCTGGCTGGACGAGGGCCTGATCACGGTCCGGGGCAAGGGTGACCGGGAGCGCCAGGTGCCCATCGGCAGCTCCGTGCAGCGCATCCTCTGGCGCTACGTCACCAGGTACCGCGCCCGGCCCGCCCTGCCGCAGTACACGCATCTCTTTCTGACCCACGACGGCCGGCCGCTGACGAAGGACCGGGTGGAGAAGATCGTGGCCCGCTACGGCCGCGCCGCCGGCATCCGCGGGGTCAGGTGCAGCCCCCACACGTTCCGCCACGCGGCCGCGGTGCGCTTCCTGCGCCGCGGCGGGAACGTCTTCGCCCTCCAGCGCCTGCTGGGCCACACCAGCCTCGAGATGAGCCGGCGCTACTGCGAGCTGGCCGACATCGACGTCAAGGCCGCCCACATCACGGCGAGCCCCGTGGACAACTTCGTCCTCAAGAACGCGAAGACGACGCCCCAGGTGTACACGCCCAGCGACTGCGCCAGGCCTGCTCGCGGCCACCTCTACCCCCGTCCACGTGCCCGGCCGAGGGCCCTGCCTCCGCCGAAGACATGAGGCCCATCGGGGTCGCTTCTTCACTACCGTCTTCACGGAACTCCTCGTAGTTGAACTCGAAGAACGGCTGTAGTTCAGGTTGCGGCCTCACGGCGACAACCTGATCGTCTTCTGCCCACATCTCCTGTGAGCCGCCCCCCGGAAACCGGCCCAGATAATACGCTCGAGCTGGATCTGGGGGGCAGATCATGGGGCGCAGATCAGTTTTCATGACATGGGCAATCTCCCGACGGAATGAAAGCTGGCGGCACTGCCTGACA
>CAZNMB010000008.1:0-18671 GCA_964574095.1 uncultured Dehalococcoidia bacterium | reverse complement strand
GGACAGACAAATGGGTTCGTTCTCTCGATCCGGCAGAACGGTATCTATACATGTACCTTCTGACCAATCCGGAAACGAATATTGCGGGAGTCTACAAGATCACCCTGGACCGAGTAGCATTCGACACCGGGTATGATGAGCGAACCTTGAAGCCTATGTTCGAGCGATTTGCGAAGGCTGGAAAATGCCATTTTTACAAGCACGAATGGATTGTCATTCCCACCTGGCCGAAACATCAGCGATGGCAAGACAAATCAACGATTGCGGCAGGAATAGAGAAAGTTTTGAAATCAGTTCCGTTTGACGTGTATAAATTACTCCAATCGGCACATTATTCATATCCTATTGATAGGGTACCGGTACCGTCCTATACCGCACCTATACCGACCGAGCTATCTTATTCTGATACGGATACGGATACGGATACGGATACGGATTCAATATTGAACGGTTCCCGTTCTCCAAAAAAGAAAAAGGTTGTTCCTGCGAAAAGCGAAGAAGACCGGTCTCTGTATCAGCGTATCCAGTCCGAGTTCAAGAAAGACTACGGAGAGTTCGAGCCAGGGATCTTCCCGAAGGAAGGCGTTGCAACATGGCAACTCATAGAGAAAGCCAGATCCCGCGAAGAGAATCACGCGGAAGATTTTTTGATGACTGCAATCGATACTCTTAGACAACTCAAGAAAACAGACAAGTTTTTCAAGGATCAGCCCATGCTGCCGTCCACTCTTAATTCCGCCGGCCTGTGGCCGAGAGTGATCGAGCACATGAGGATCCAAACTAATCCCGGACCGAACATCACTGAAGCGGATGTTGAACGAATCCTGAATAGCGGGAGGAAAAGATGACGCACGCGCAATTCATTGACTACGTAGAAGACTACTACCAACCCATAACGAGTAAAACCGTGAAGATCTTCATCATGAAGGAAATCACGCAATACTCAGAATCACAGCTCGATTCGATATTCAATTCGCTGATCTCTCTGTTTCTCAAGCAATACAAACCGGAAATCGATGTCGGAGCGATTCAGAAAGCCGCCCAACATGCTCAGACCGGAATGCGAGAGGTAGACGGTGAGATATTCTATGACGGCAGATTCATAGGACATAGGGACAGCGGAAGATTCATTCCGGCCGTGTACGTGCTCACCCCGTCAGTTCGTCAGAAATACGTAATAGAGTACCGGAACTATGAATATCCTGAAGCGTTCCTTGAGCTCGTCCGGGAAAGCGATACACTGCGAATCGAGTACGAATCTCGAAAGCAGATAGAGCCATGACAAAATCCGCAAAACCGTTGTAATATATCAGTGAGGTGAGATATGCCGCTTCAAAAGGGTTCGAGTGAAGAAGTCATTTCAGCCAACATAGCCGAGCTGATCAAAGCCGGTCATCCAAAGGATCAAGCCGTTGCAATCGCAATGAGGGAGGAAGGAAAGATGAAACCCAACAGTATCAGGGTATGGCGCCACAAGAAGGCGAACGCTGCAGGCGATGCGTACAAGAATCCGGACGGCACGTTCAAAGGCGGTTGGAAAGGCTGCATTGAATATCAAAAGGCCCAGGGATATTCCGAGGAATCGGCAAAGAAGATCTGCGGGAAGATCGCGGCAGAGAAGGGGAAATAATGGCCCGTGGTCGACCGACGAAATACCGAAAAGAATACTGCATCACAGTTCCAGACATGTTCTCCGAAGGTCAATCCGTGCTCGAAGTGGCTGTAGAAATTGGAGTTTCCAAAGACACGCTTTACGAATGGGCGAAAGTTTATCCCGCATTTTCCGACGCTCTTACACGCGGGAGGGCCATTTCTCAAGCGTGGTGGGAACAACAGGGCCGGACAAATCTTTTCGATACGGAGGAATACAACTCGGATACGAAGATATCGACCCGAAAGAAGTTCAACGACCGGCTGTGGTCTCGGAACATGGCGTCACGATTCAAAGAGGATTGGAGCGAGAAACTGCAGCTCGAGCATTCCGGAAGCATAAACCTTGTCATTGACAACGACGACAGCAAGCTTTGAGAAGACCGAGAAGCAAAAAGAAGCGGTTAGGCTGATCGGTCAATACCACACGTCGCTTCTGGAAGGAGGCGGCCGATCAGGCAAGACGATCATCCTGCTCCGATCCGTCCTGATCCGAGCTCTCAAATACCCGAAGACAGACCACCTCGTGACCCGATTCCGGTTCAATCACGCGAAACAGTCAATTTGCTTTCAGACCATGCCGAAGCTGCTCGACATGATGGGTATTCGTAATCGAGTCGGGCTTAACAAAACGGACTGGATTTATGAGATGCCGAACGGGTCGCAAATCTGGATCGGCGGCCTCGATGACAAAGAGCGAACCGACAAGATCCTGGGCCAGGAATACGCGACGATCTACGAGAACGAAGCAAGTCAGATATCCTACGATTCGCACGAGACACTGTTGACCCGGCTCAACCCTCCGCGCGGAGTCCCGGGCCGAAACTTCCTCGACTACAATCCGCCAAGCATCCACCATTGGGGATACAAGATATTTCACAACCGGCGATTCCCTGACGGCCGACCAGTTCCCGACGACGATTACCAGTGGCTCAAGATGAACCCGTCAGAGAATCCTCATGTGTCCGACGAGTACGTTGCCAGGCTTTCCAACCTTTCTGCAGCGAAGCGGAAACGGTTTCTCGAAGGTGAATATTCTCTTGATTCCGGCTCGCTCTGGAAACGCGCGTGGATCAAGTATAACGATCATCTTCCAGAAACGATGTACCGAGTCGTGATCGGAGTCGATCCGGCCGGAACTGTTCAGGGTGATGAAATCGGAATCATCGTCGCAGGACAATCTCCGGAGGGATTCTGGATTCTCGATGATTGTTCACTTCATGGGACGCCGGCGGAATGGGCCGCCGAAGTTGCGGCAACATATGAAAAGTGGCACGCCGATGTGGTGGTGGCCGAAAAGAACTATGGCGGAGACATGGTTGAGCACACAATCCGAACCGCCGCGCCGGGAATCAATATCCGGCTCATCAACAGTTCTCGGGGAAAGATCGTGCGCGCCGAGCCGATTTCATCATTGTATGAGCATGGACAGGTATTTCATAGAATCCCGTTCCTTGACCTGGAAGATGAATACTGCATCTATGAGCCAGGAAGTGACTTTAGTCCAAACCATTTGGATGCCGCGGTCTTTGCGCTCAACGAGCTTTCGAGCGCCGGCGTATCGATTCTTGACGCTCTTTGAATACTTGTGATGCTCCGAAAATGAGGTTATCATAATCCAATGAGCAGATCACGACACGCGCGTAGGCGAATCGACAACGGCTTGACCGATCTTGTGTCCGCTGCTTCCGTTTTCGGAACTGGCGGCTCGCAACTATCAGGATATGACACGGTCTCGTTTGCCAACAACTACTCGCTGATCACGCTCCAGCGGATCATCCTCACATACCTCTACTCCGGCAATGGCATATTTCAAACCGCGATCCAGCTCCCGATTCAAGATGGACTCGCCAAGGGTATCGAGATCGAGTCCGGAGAGCTCTCACCCGAGGACATTGACGAGATTCTTGACTGGTTCGAGGAACATGATGCATGGCGACGGCTTCAGGATTTCTGGTCATGGGTAAGGGTCTACGGCGGGGGGGCTCTCGTGATCAACTCGGATCAAGATCCCGAGAAACCAATGAATTGGCGCAGACTTCAGGGCGCACCTATCGAGCTCTATGACGTGGACAGATGGCAGATGTCATCCCCGGATATCCAGATGGCCGCAATGCAGGATTACGAGTCGATCGAGAACGCGAGCATCCTGTATCTGAATGGTCAGAAACTTGATCCGTCTCGCGTAATCCTTGGAAGTGGCAAACGTGCCCCATCATACATTCGCCGTCAGCTCATCGGGTGGGGAATGTCCGAGGCCGAGCGAATGCTTCGGGATCTCCAGAACTATCTCAAGACTCAGGATGTGCTCTACGAAATCCTCGACGAATCGAAGATCGACGTGTACCACATCCAGGATCTTGCGAACAAGCTGTTGACCACTGGCGGCACGGCCGTCATTCAGAAGCGTATCCAGCTCGCCAATCAGCTCAAGAACTACGTCAACGCGCTGATCCTGGACAAAAATGAGGAGTTCGAACAAAAGACCATGACATTCTCCGGGCTCGCTGATGTGATGCGCGAGAACCGGATCGGGGTTGCCTCAGCTCTCCGCATGCCGATGACAAAGTTGTTCGGCCTCAGCGCTTCAGGATTCTCGACAGGCGAAGAGGATACGGACAACTACAACGAGATGGTCGAATCGGAGATCCGCGGACCGATGCGGGCATCGATTCGACGACTGATAGAAGTTGCCTGCGCGAATCTGTGGGGCAGGCTTCCGACGTTCCGGTTCAAGTATCCGCCGCTCAAGGAAGTCTCCGCGCTCGAGCAGGAGCAAATCCTTGAATCGAAGTCGAATCGAATCCTCGCATGGTATGACCGCGGGCTTCTCAACGCTCAATCAGTAGCGGACATGGCGGCGAAAGAGGAAGTGCTTGACGCTGATATCGCGAAACGTGTCGTTCCGAATCCGGTTCCTCCGAACGGACCCGACTCAGTTGAACCGGTAAAGAGTGATTCGATCTCAGTCTATCGAAAGGGCGTCGACTCCGCGAAAGAACAGGCGAAATCATCCGGGAATCTGATATCTCGAATCATGGGGCGATAACACGGAATTACGAGCAGATCGGCTGAAAAGAGGAAATGAGCGCTATTCTCTCAAGAATGCTGAATGGGAGGAGAGCAAGCATCAGCGCGACAAATCCGGGAAGTTCGGAAAGGGCGGTTCTTCTTCCGGATCTGATCAGAAAAAGAAGGCAGTTTCGAAGCCAAGTACGCCAAAATCAATCGAGGAATGGGCGTCGAAAGATCCGGCCGCGGTTTCCAGGGCAATAATGGACATCGTCAGATCAAGACACGGAACCGGCGAAGGACAATTTTCTGAAGCCGATATCGAGGATTTTGCTGATTGGCTTGATTACGAAAAACCTTCTTCACAGGAACTCGCGGATGCGGCTAAAGACCTCGGAATAACACCAGAATCAACTGAAGGCGATTCCAAAGCGATGGAGATCGTCAAGAAAAACAGATCGGAGATAGAGAAAAGGCTACTGACTCTTCCCTCTCGAGATCTCGGAGAAGGCGAGGTGTCATCTGACAAATACAGGGAAATGATCAGCCGGATGAGCGATTCGGATCTCGCTGACTATGCGGAGAGAAAAGGCGTTCTCAAGAATAGCCCAGTCAAGGTCTACCGCCATGCTCCGACTTGAACCGCGTTACTTCGATCCGGTCGAAACTGCCATGCTCCGATTCTTCTACGAGCAGTTTTTCGCGCCATTGATCGATGTAGTTGAAATCCCGATACCAAAGCTCAATGCCAATTCCGAGCTACTCGCTGCGATCCGCTCTGGCCGTATTCAGTATTCGCAAGGGATATTCACCGGATCGTTCAATGCCAGGATCTCCGGTGAGCTCTCACGATTTGCCACATTCGACAAACGGCGGGGAGTATGGGTCGGAAGGGCCGGTCCCGACGTGCTCGGAGCTGCGGTTATTGCCAAGTCGAAGCGCGACAATTTGATTGCCGAGCTTCAATCCCGGGTCGACGCCATGGAATCAAGCGTGTCCGAAGCGATTCAGTCCCTGTCATTCGGCGATGATCTACCGCTGTTCGCTATGGCCGATGATATCCGGAATGATCTGTACTCGGTCGGCGTAATGCCCGATATCACGCCGCAGCTCGAATCCAAGTTGCGCAAGGACTACACCGACGCACAAAACCTGAACATCAAAAATTGGACCGATGAGCAGATGGTGAGACTCCGCGATATGATCAAACGGATTCAGACCACTTCCAACAATTCGAGCATCACACAACTGATTCAGGACGAATGGGGCACGACCGCGGCGAAAGCTCGATTTCTCGCGCGACAGGAAACGAGCCTGTTTTTCTCCACGCTCTCGATGAATCAGGCAAAGGCAACCGGCGTTAGACGATATCGATGGTCAACATCGCACGATCATCGTGTCAGGGATTCACACAAGTCGCTTGACGGCCAAGTATTCATGATCGGCTTCCCGCCCGTGGTCGATCCAAAGACGGGCCGACGTGATGAGCCGGGACGGGATTATAATTGCCGATGTGCGCCTATTTGGATTCTGGACTGATTGCATTACAATATTCATTCCCTGTTGACAATTTCTTTCCCGCGATATAACAATACAGTGTGACCGGATCACTTGTACTCAAAATCAGACATCCTCAGAAAGTTTCCGGCCGTGCTGTGCATAACGCGAAGAACCGATCCTATCGGGCAAAGTTCATTGAGCCCGGTGTCGTATCCTACGACGATCAGGGAGAAGGTGTGGTCTTTGTCTCCAAAGAGGCGTTAGATCGCATGTCCCCAACTTTCAAAGGCTGTCCCGTTATTTTCGTGCCCGAGCATCACAATGATTCGGACCCCGAAACGGCATTCAACTTTGAAGACGGTGCGGACCCTCCGGCTGGAGTTGTGGCGAGTGACCCGGAATGGGGTGATGACGGCTGGCAATATGTCAACTTGCTTGTGTGGAACCCCGATGCTCAGAAGGCAATCGAGAACGGATATTCCGTATCTTGCGCCTACAGACCGACCGAGGAAGGCCCTGGAGGGGATTGGCACAACATCCCGTATGACGCGGAGATGAAAAACGGCGAATACATGCACATGGCGATAGTTCCGAGACCTCGATATGAGGGATCGACTATATTCGCAAACTCAAAAGGAGCACATACCGTGAAGATAAACATGTTCAGGAAAAACGCTGAACCGCCCGCTCCCCCGGAGAAAGACAAGAAGGACGAGGAAGGGATGGAGATGGTCAATGCGGATGACGCGACCGTTGACATCAATGGAACTCCGGTCCCGCTGTACGAGCTCGTGGAAGCGTACAAGATGAAGATGGGCAAAGGCGACACTCCCGATCAGCTCAATCCCGACGATGAAGTCGAGGTAGAGGGATTCGGGCGAGTGAAGGTTTCGGACCTCATCTCGGCATATCAGCCGGGAGGTGCCGGAGAAGGTGGCGAGGAAACGCCGATGCAGAACGCCGAAGATCCTACCGATACGCCGGCGGAAGATGTGGTCGACCCGGCCAAGCAGGGTGAAGGCGTGCGGACCAACAGCAAGCCGAAGGTAAACTCGAAGCTCAAGATCGCTGCAGCTCGTGAGCCCGGCGACGGACTCGGGATCGACCGGCCCGAAACCCGCAGCGACCGAATCGAGCGCGGCAAGTCCCGGTATTCCCGCGCCGTAGTTCAGGGGGCAAACAAGTGAGCAATCTCAACCTCAATCAATTCAAACTTCAGCAGGAAGTCGGGTCACTCGATCTCACTTTCTTTTCCGGCGAACAGGTAGTCTCGTGTCTCTACGATCCGACCGAGACCGCAACCGTTACGCTTGTTCCGGGCGAAGCGGTGTCCCTCACCGATCTGGGAGCGGATGACATTCCCGGCGCTCCGATCATCGGTAAGCGTGCGGACGATGCCGCAGTCATTTTCGGCACCGTGGTCCGAACCACGAAGAAAGCGACGTATTACCCTGGAGACTACCTTGAGATCGCTATCCGCGGATGCGCCATGGTATTCAAATCGGCAAACGCGCTCAATCGCGGCGTTTCGGTTTCGGCGGTCCAAGCGACTCCCGGAAACATTCAGGCCGTGAGCACTCACGCGGTTCTCGGATACACGCTCGATAAGGTTGCCGCTGGTGGCCTCGGCCGTGTCATGATCACCGCCGACGCTGTGACGGCAGGGAGCTGATAGATCATGAAAAACATCAACATTCTTGGTAAAGCATTTTTCAACTCCAACGGTGACATTGATCCGAACAGCGCCGGCTACAAGTACATCATCTCGACCCTGTCCTACATCCGGTCGCAGATCATCACGCAGAAGTTCTTTGAGATCGACATCCCCGAATACGTGCCCGTGGACGTTGGAGAAGCCGGATTTATGGACGAGATCGTGCAGAACGGCGAGTTCTACTCCGGCGGTTCGTTCTTCGAGGGCGACGTAGATCAAGGCGGTTCCCGGATCGCGCGTGTTGACGCCTCGATGGTTCCGATCCGCATGCCGACCGGCAAATGGCGGAAGAAAGCCGAATGGACCCTGTTTGAAGTCAAGCAGGCGGCAGAGGCTTCCAAGTGGGACCCGATCGAAGGCAAAATGCGGGCGCTTAAGAAGAACTGGGATCTCGGCATCCAGGAACTCGCATTCCTCGGCAAGCCTGGCGACTCAGTAATGACCGGTCTCATCAACAACGCACAGGTTGCGGTTGATACGACTACCATCACGAAGTCGATAACTGACATGACCGATGCGGAGTTCCAGGCGTTCGTCGGAGCGGTCCTGAATGCGTACTTCGAGAACTCGAACAGCACCGTGTTGCCCGATACCTTCGTGGTGCCGGCATCCGATCTGCTCGGCATGGGTTCGGCAACTTCGGCAACCTACACGATCATCTCGAAGATCGAATACTTGCTCAACATGTTCAAGAAGATCACCGGCAACGACAATTTCAAGATCCTGCCGCTAGCCTACGCAACCGTTGCCAATTCGCGCGGTGAGCTGACCAAAGATCGTTATACGCTGTACCGGAATGATCCGGAAACCCTCAGCATGGCGATTCCGGTTGACTTCACGATGCTCGATCCGCGAACTATCAACAGTATGGATTGGCTTCAGCTCGCCTACGGAATGTACTCCGGCGTACTGATCAACCGTGAGCGCGAAGTTCTGTACTTCGATCTCACGCCCGGAAGCTGAAATAGGATCGGAATAATCAAGGCCCCGTCACTCGGCGGGGCTTTTTTGTTGGAGAAGTTCGGGGTTCTCATGCTTGTTGCCGATGACTTCCGGCTCTCCATCTTCAGAATGTTTCATAAACCAATAGATCAAAGAACAATCAGGACCTACCGTTTTTTGGATGAATTGTCCGACGTCAAACCCAACTTCTACAGGAATTATGCCGGGGATTGATACTATATCCCCCTTGTAAATTTCTTTTCCGTTCTTGTCATGCAAGCCGATGAACGGTTCTTTTCCGTCATGGTTAATCCAGTGCTTGGGCTCCAATCGAATATTCCACCATTCCCATCCCTCGGTATCATCATCTACCAGAGAATGGAATATCTCGCACTTACCAATGGCGAAAGAATGCATTTCGAATCCGACGATTTTTCCGTCGTTGATCAGCCTGAACTTGAGTGCTCTCATTTCTCACTCCTCCCTATTACAATACCATATCCCCCAAACTATTGCAATGCTTTTCTTTCGGGATTATGATGTTTTCGTGAAAGTCCTGATTCTCGGTAACGGTTTGTCCCGGCTCTCGTTCGACGCTCAGATCCGATCGTTTGACGGTGAGATCTGGGGATGCAACCGTGTGTATCTCGATTATGCGGAAGTCCTTACGTATCTCTGGGGTCATATTGATGTGATGCCGGAAGCTATCGAATACCGAGATGCCAATGGATTATCATACAAGATCATGGAGATAGAAGAACCGCTGCAATGTCAGAACCGATTCAGGAAAGATACCGGGACGACATTGGTAGCCGAGGCTTTGACCCGTGGCCTCGAAGTGTCGGTGTGTGGTTTCGACATGGGCGGCCCCGACGTGTATTCGTGGAACCATGAGAAGAAAAACAAGAAGGATTGGATTGATCGGTGGCGCGAGATTTTCCGCATATTTGGATCAAACAAGATTGAGTGGTGGGGATTCGATCACGGCCCATTTCTGCGAAGCGGAGAACCATCCGGGAAATATGCACGCAAATATCTTTCCGGGTCACCACACATCGATAGTGATGATTATCGGGAAGTTTTGAAGAGCTGGAAGAACGATTATAGCCGGGTCATGGCTCTTGTTCCTCATGCTATACTGAAAAACATAGGCCAACACGAATGGAATCTCTCGTAGGTTCGAGGACTGAAACACGGCCAATCGGTTCGGATACCGAAATGTCTTGCGCTCGAATATCAGCGGGCCTACCCCCGAGATTTTGAAATCTTGCCGGTTGACGACCCGGTACAATGACATTACAATGATTTGATGGAGGGACGAATGAAGACAATCACGGTCTATAACAAGGGCAAACGGAAGTTCAACCACATCAAGAGCGCTGACGGCAATGTGGTGCATCTCGAACCGCTCGGATTCCTGGAGATGGAAGAGGTCGCCGGTCTCCGGCTCATCGCGAGCTATCCCAAAGAGCTCACGTCCTCGAAGACAGCCGGTCCCTCGACTGCCGATCTGAACCGGCGCGAACAGTCGATCCGGGATCGTGAGAAGGTTCTGGACGAACGGGAAGCGAAGCTGATCGAGAGAGAGAAGGCGCTGGAACCTTCCGATTCCGACAACAAGCCGCGCCGTGGCCGTCCGCCGAAGATTCAGGAACCTACCGATTCCGACGAAACCGAGGAATAAATGGGCCTCTATACGCCGACCATTGAGACATTCAAAGCGCAATTCGTCCGAGGCTGGAGCTACGGAACGGCTGTTCCCGACATCCTTGATTCGGATATAACGGCCGCGATTGCCGAAGCTGAGGCGGTATTCAATCCTGGGTTGTATCCGCCTGATGCCGACGGATTCACGTCTCCCGGATGGCTCGCCGAACTCTACCTTACCGCCCATTTCATCATGACCGACGTTGACGCGGCGGACACGGGCGGTCAGACTCGGCTATTGCAGTCATCTCGATCAGTGGACGGAGTGAGCGAATCCCTGGACATTCCCGACTGGATGAAGGCCGGAGAGTTTTCATTCTACGCCTCGACGTACTACGGCCAGAAGTTTCTCATCCTGAGCAAGCCGTATCTCGGCGGCGCGGTCTATTCGATTGGAGGAGCCACACAGCCGTGAAAGATATGATCGAATTGGAAATCAAGAAAGCTCGAAGAATCATTGCTTCGGCAATGAATACTCCAGTGGATACCTTCTATTTCGCTCCGGAATCTCTGCCAGTCGGATGGAAAAAATTACGAGATATGTTGGATGGCGCGATGTACAAGAGATCATCCGATGGCATGACGGTAATTACTTCTGGCTCAATCGAGCTCGACGATAAGAGATGGGCTCATGTTTCAATGGCACATCGCGGAAGAGTCCCGAGTTACGGTGACATGGTCATTGTGAAAAATCTGTTCATCGGCAGAAACAAAAGGGCAATTCAGCTATTTGTGGACGAACGGGATCATGTCAATCTCCACCCTTATTGTCTTCATCTGTGGCATTGTCTCGATGAAGATGGAATCCCGGATTTTACCAGGGGAACAGGGTCAATATGAGCGCGAAGAATCGAGCCCGTAAAGCAGCCGCGAAAGGCTACGCAATGGCCGGCCAAATCTACCGGACCAAGGACATGGAGCAGATCATCAAACAGATTCGTTACTCCCGTTCTATGTGGCGCATGATGGCGATCTGCGGATATGTCGCCGTCATCCTGCTCACGATTGCGTGGGTGGTGGTGAAATGAGCTTTTCAGTCCGCGACAATCAGTCATTCGTGGAAGGCGATTTCTCGAAGCTCGAAAACCTGATTGCCGAGCTCAAGGAAGATCACTCAGTTGACATCGGCGTGTTTGGTTCGGCCGTAACCGGGAACGGAATGTCGGTCGCGGAGTACGGGGCATACAATGAGTTCGGGTCGATCTCCGGCGATCATCCGCCGAAGAGATCCTTCATCCGCATGCCACTCGAGCAGCATGGTCAGAAGATCGAGACCTACGTGGACAAACGGAAAGCGGAACACATCGAATCGGGTGACATCAAGGCCATATTCGATGACATTGGAATAGCGGGAGAATCAGTTATTCAGGAGGCTTTTGATAGCCGCGGATTCGGAACGTGGAAAGAGAACGCCGAATCAACCATTGAGCGAAAGGGTTCGGACGCTCCGTTGATCAATGATGGAACTCTGCGCCATGCAATTACGCATAGGACGAAATGATGAGCATCCCTAACGTCTCCGGGGCCCTGCGCGGCTGGACGAAAAGGCAGACCGTGCGAATCGTTACGAAAACCGTGGTCAACCATGTGATTCAGCAGACCGCGAAGATTCTTACTATGGACATCTACGTCGGCCCTATGCCGGCGGCTCAGGTCGCACGTAAGCCCGAAGAGCAACGAACCTGGAAATGGGCGAGAATCCTCACGAAATCCTCAAATGAACTACTTGATATCGATTCACAGATCATGGTCAACGGCGTTACCTACCGGATCAATTCATATCAGCCTTGGCGAGAAGGCGGCTATACTCGATATGACGCCATTGAGGAGTTCACCGGCAACGACCCGATGTACTCGGTAATCTATGACGGCAATGGATCGGACGGCGGGAGGGCGCCTGACACAATCGCATACCAGACCGGCGCACAACCGGCCGTGCTCGCAAACACCTACGTTTTCACCGGCTACGTATTCGATTCGTGGAATACAGCCGCCGATGGCTCCGGAACGTCCTATGCTCCCGGTGATCTCCTGACAATTGCTTCTGCCGATGTTACATTGTATGCTCAATGGATATGACAGTAACCGAAGTCGGCCAACTGCTTGGAAACGTCGTTCAGACCTACATGGGGCTCGCTGATTCCCGCGTAGTGCTCAAGGATGAGAACTTTGACGCACCGAAGGATCAAGGAATCTACATTCTTGTCGAATACGAATCATCTGACATTGTCGGAATCTCGCAGTCGGTTGATCCTGATACTGGACTCGAAACCATGGGGCAGTCCGTGTTCATGCACTTTGCGGTCGAGGTGTGCTCCCGGGGCCGAGACGCGCAGGACAGATGGCAGGAAGCACTATTTGCGCTGTTTGCGGTATCAGGTCAACAAGCCGCAGAAACCTCGCAATGTTCATTCTTTCGTTCGACACCTCCGATGGATCTGTCAAGTATCGAAGGCGCCGGGGCATTGCGCCGCTACAGAATCCCGGTTATAGTATCTACTGTGCAGACGAAAACAGGCTCCGCCGCTGTGCCCCAGATTGACAAGTTCCCGGCGGACGTGTCCAAAGTGGAGGCATAGAACATGGCGAAGCTGGATATTTCAAACATAATCACGGTCACACTCCTCTCAGCATTGAAGGGACTCGCGAATATCAACACGTCCGTTCTCGCGTATTTCACCGATGAGGCGCCGATTCCCGCAGGATATGGAACCTATGGAGTCTATCGAAGCCCACAGGGAGTGGCCCAGGACTTCGGGTCCAGTTCCGTTACGTATCGTGTCGCAACCGATGTTTTCTCTCAGAATCCGAACATTCTCACCGGTGGTGGTTATCTCATCATCATACCTCTTGAACTGAGCGCGGACGCCACTGCGGCTACTGTTCTTGCTACCGGTCCGGTCAACTTCCTCGGTCTCACCGCGACCGATTACAAGATCAAAGCCGCGGTCGATGGCGGCGCAGCAGCCGAACTTTTGATAGGGACTCTTGATCTCACCAGCATCTCCACATTGACAGCGTCTCTCAATTCGAGCGCGGTAGACGGCGCGGGCCTCAGTTTTGTGGTGGATGGCGACATATCGAGCGCGAGCGTCAAACTGGTAAGCCAGACCACGGGAGTTTCTTCAGCGATCGCTATTACCGCAAGCTCGAGTGGCACCGACATCGCTCCGCTGCTCAACATGACGGGAGCCACCGCGACGGGCGCCGACACCGGTACCGAGCGAGTCAAGGACGCCATACTGAGAACCGCCGGCTCAATCTCCTACTTCGGGATACTGATGCCGTCGAAACCGATCGATGCCGTCCTCGAGGAACTCTCAGCAACAGTTCAGACCATGGACAAACTGCTTTTCGTCGCGTCCGCTACCTCCGGGGATATTACGGGAGTGTTCACCACGCTACTTGAATCAGGCATGACACACACACGGTGTCTATTCTACTCGGTCAGTGCGGCCGCGGCTCTCGATTTCTCAGCGGCGTATGCAAGTCGCGGCCTGTCGATCGATTTCTCAGGATCGAATACGGCGCACACAATGCACCTGAAGGACATCATCGGGATTGTCGCAGATCCGGGTATGACGCAGACTCTGCTTACTGCAGCGATGGGCGCCGGCGTCGATACCTATCCCGATTTCGGCGTTCCGAAGACATTCACGTCCGGGGCGAACCTTTTCTTTGACCAGATATACACCCGATTGGCTTTCAAGACTCAACTGCAGATCGCCGGATTCAACTATCTCGCTCAGACGAATACGAAGATTCCACAGACCGAACAAGGAATGTCGGGACTCAAAGGGGCACTGCGCAAAATCTGTGATGCGTTCGTGAGAAACGGCGTCTTTGCTCCCGGCGAATGGACCGAATCGACAACGTTTGGGAACCCGGATGACCATCGACGAAACATTGCGGGGATCGGATACTACATCTGGTCCGAATCTCTTGCATCTCAATCGGATGTTGATCGCGGCAACAGGGTTGCTCCTCCGATCTACATCGCAGGAAAGGACTCCGGAGCGATACATTCCAGCAATATCCTTGTGCTGGTGGAGGCGTAAATCATGGGAACCGTAGCACTGACCGGTAAAGACACAATAGTGATCGACGATAGGATTCTCTCGGATCTCGCCGACGCCGATACGGCAGTCCTTGAGTTTCCGAACAATCTCATGGAAGCCAAAACCGGAAAGAACGGCAATGTGATCTACGCTTTCAACGCACAGGGACAGGTCGTCAACATGACTCTCCGAGTTATCCGAGGATCAGCGGATGATAAGTACATGCAATCACGTCTTCAGGAATACATCAACGATCCATCGGCATTCATTCTGTTTGAGGCTGAGTTGATCAAGCGCGCCGGAGATGGCGCGGGTAACATCACATCCGACACCTATCAGCTCAAAGGTGGAGCTCCACAGAAAATGCCGGCAGCGAAAGAAAACGTCGCTGGCGATACCGAGCAGGCCGTGAGCATCTACGCCATGACATTCGGCAATTCACAGAGGGCGCTCGGGTAATTAGCCTTTCATTTCCTCGAACTCGGCGAGGAGCTCAGACAGTCCACAGGTGCATTTTGAATCCGGGTAATAGTCACTAATGTCACAAAGTGTGTGTTCTGCATATCCGGCCAGCTTTTCCGCCATCTCTCGCCATTTTGTTACGTCATTCATCAGATCAATCACGTTGTCTCTGTTCGTGTCATCCATATCTACTCCTTCACTACGATTCGAGCGCCGCAGCCTGGGCAGCGGAGTTGTGCTCCGATACCTATTTTGGCAATGACTTCGGGCACCGTCGTATTATCAGCTACAGCCGAGATCATGTCTTGATCGCACCGGTCTTCCAGTTTACAGGTGGTATGCCAACCGTCATCGTCGTCCGGAGCGTCATCAAATGGCCCTATCCACCACATGCATACCTCCGGATCGGCGGTGAGGGCATCGTGACATCGGGTGAATACCGTTTCCATATCTGTGCGCCAGTCACCATCTACTATGCTGTGATCAAGAGCGAATCCCGCATAGTTCTTCAGTCCGTTTATCACATTCTTAAGCCGTTCCACTTCATGCATCGGGAGCCTCCTTGATCTCGATGGGCAGGCCACACCCTGAACATCTCAGATCGGTTTCATATTCTGCCGGTTCTGCGTTCCAGTTCTCTGAGCTAAATGGTTCGCCTCGTTGTCTCCCATCGCAAGAGCAGCGGTAAGTCATCCCACCTTTGATAGGAGTCCACACGCACGTCGGAGCCGGATGGTCGGAAAGCGCGTCTACTTCATCAATCAACTCTTTCAATCGCAGCGGAGGGGGATATGACCTATCAGCCCATTCGTCGTATTTCCTCCTCAACAACAGGACGCATTCATCTATCGTATCTTCACGTAGGCGCTTGATTTCGGCCTCGTGGTCGGAGTTTCTTACCCACGTCCCGCCGTTTTCTTCTGTGGGGACAACGACAAGTCGCTCCTTTGTTTTCGTTCCTGCATTAGCGATTCGCATGCCGTACCGTTTCACTTCACCCATTGTCCTTTTCCTCCTGATGAGCATAGAACGAATCCATGGCTACAGTTACATTGTGCTCAGTTCTCATTCCATGTTTTTCGAATACAACAACACCATCTCCGCCTTTTGCTGGGTGCTCTCGAATGATTAATGACCATTGTTTGCCGGTTGAATCGCAGAATATGTCCGCTGATAGATTACGTTTCATTGTTCTTTCACTCCTCCGGATGTTGGCCGAGAGCGCGGATTGAGAGTATGATATCACGAAGCAGATTTCCTATGATTCGTGAGTTTTCCCCCCGTCGATAATCAAGCAGATAGTCACTAATAATCATCGAAACCGCTTCTCGCTCCTCGGACTTGATCTTCTCGACCGCTTCGGCGGGAATCAACGTTGTGTTCGGAGTATTCCGCTCCAGGGGATAATCCGCGAAACACCGTGACGCATGACACCACCATCGGTCAGCTTCCGGCATTGGAGTCCTCCTGCGCGGGAATGAGAGAGCGGACAAACTCACGAGCTGATTCGCATGATTTCGGCCAATCGTGCCCCATATTGCGCTCTTCCCACATTGCATCCGCTGATGTTAGTAAGCCGGTAATGATCATTTTCGCCTCCGCGAGCTGCCGGCGAAGGTCGGCAATCGTATGCGTCATCACCGATTTGACTTCTTCCGATATCGCGAGCTGTCGACGGAGCTCCGTGTTGTCTTGATCCAGCTTGATGGCTCGGTCCATTGCTGCTTTCGTTTCGTCGTCGCTATACTGAGCTGACCATCTTTTCAGCTTAAGCTCATCATTCTCCGCCTTGAGCCGTTTGATATCGGTAGTCTGCTCGTTGAGTAGGTCAGCGATAGTTTGACAATTCTCTTTGTTGACACACATGGCAACGCCGGTTGTTCCCAACATTACCCACCACTCGTTCTCGGTATCATTATACCCAATGTAAAACTTTCCGCGCTCCTTGCTCATCTCACTCCTCCCTATCCGATAATCTCGGGTCGTCTCGGTAGATGGGATCACATTTTTCATGGAACGCGTTGCCATTTATCGTGTTTGATGATCCGAACTGCTTAAAGAATCCTTCTCGAACTCGACGGATAATTGTTATTCCATTCTCTGTCTCTACCAGCTTACCGATAAACTTCTTTGCCTCTTCGGGTGTCATTTCTTCCTCCACAATCATTGTAATACCATTATATGATTCGTGCAATAGGATTGCAATAATTCTTCTCCAATGATACTATAATCCCATGCATATCAACGGCAAAGAACTGAAAATCACGATCTCAAGTTTCCGGGATGCGAGGGATCTGGAGAAAGCAATCGAGCGAGCTCTGAAGGGTACACGGTTCGAAATCCCGTCCATCGCCCGGTCGGCAGATGGGAAAATCGATCTTGAGCACACCGATGTGGATTTCTCCGGAATGGTCGATATGGTCCTTGGCGTGTCGACATCGGACGAGGTGGAGGATTGCCTATTCAAGTGTGCCGAACGTGCCATGGTGGGCCAGGAGAAGGTCGACAGAGACTTTTTCGAGCGTGTCGAGAATAGGGAGCATTTCTACCCGATCATGGTCGAAATCATCAAGGTCAACGTCGGCCCTTTTTTCAAGGCCCTCGCTTCCAAGTTCGGGGGCCTCACGGATCTAAGCGAAATGTTCCGCAAGTAGAGATCTCTATTGACGCTGATCGAGTTATTGCCCTTCGGTTGGCTAAAGCCGGCTATTTCGGAGGAGATCCCGAGCGCGTGCTAAACGCTCCGGCTGATATCGTTATAGAGACGTTCGAGTTTGAGGTATTTCAATCGGAGTACAGTGACGTTGAATACGAGATCAACAAACCTGATTGACATATGGCCGGATCAACGGTACAGTTAAGTGTCACCTTCCTTCATGCTTCCGTCCATCTGCGGGTCGCCCGCTCGATTCACTCCCGAGCGGGCTTTTTGTTGGATCAGTTAGATGGGCTCAGCTCTCTTGCCAATGCGAATAAGCTTCTTCGATCTCCCGACGTAGATTGCCGTTCTCCGCCTTGAGTCGTTTGATCTCGGTAGCCTGCTCGTTGAGCTTATCAGCGAACAACTGCGCGTTGTCCTTTCGATGACAACTGGATATTAGACCTGACCCAAATACTCCCCACTTGCCATCCCAATCATTTCTGCGCACTTGGTAAACAACCCTGTTCTTGCTCATCACTCCTCCTCAATCGGGTCAAGAATTGCATCGGCTACCAACACGGATAGATGTGCAGCTTCTACCATTGCTCCCTCGTCAGTATATCCTGGCTGTCGTTGCCTGCTCATCAATCCGCTTATGATCGACGGAAGCGCGGCCGCTATAAGCTCTCCCTTCGCCGTTAATTTCTCTCCTTCCAATATCCAATTGTTCATGCATCCCTCCACTATCATTATAATGCAATCCTACAAATTGTCAATAGCTTGCGAATACTACGCGCCGAGTGTATGATTGAACCGTGAACATCCTGGACCTTTTCGCTCACATAGGATTGAAAGCTGATACGGGACAAGCTGAAGGGTTTCTCAAGGCGACGAACGGGATCAAGTCGGCTCTCGTCGGTGCGATTGCGGGAACCCTGAGCTTTGCCGGCGCGATCAAGGCCGTCAACGCTTCGATGCAGGATGC
>CAZNMB010000007.1:0-18805 GCA_964574095.1 uncultured Dehalococcoidia bacterium | reverse complement strand
ATCGCGGAGGTGAAGGAGAAGATGGGGCTGCCATGAGCTCCATCCCCCTGTCCCGAAGCGGCAAGGAAGCTCCTGTTGTGGCGGCTGAGGCCGCGAAGAAGGCGGGGGAAGTCCTCAAAGACCACTTCCGCGAGGGCAGGCAGGTCCGGTACAAGGGACGGGCCAACATCGTCACGGACGTTGACCTCCGCGCGGACAGCGTCCTCAAGGCTTTCCTTCAGAGCGAGTACCCCGATCACAGCATCATCTCCGAGGAAACCGAACCTGTCGAGCGTGCGTCCGAGTACACCTGGATCCTCGACCCGCTGGACGGGACCAACAACTACTCCTTCGGCATCCCCTTCTTCAGCACGGTCGTGGCCCTGACGCGCGGCGACGACACCCTGGTGGGCGTCACCTACGATCCCCTGCGCGGCGAGCTGTTCGCGGCCCGCAAAGGCGGCGGGACAACTCTCAACGGCAGGGCCGTGTCGGTCTCGGCGAAGACGAATGTCCGCGACTCGCTGGTCGGTCTGGACCTCGGCTACGTGGAGGAGAACGGGAAGCGGCTCCTGGAGTTCATCGCCGGACTGTGGCCCCGGATGTATGCCTACAGGATCATGGGATCGTCCGCGCTCGGGATGGCCTACGCCGCCTGCGGGCGGCTGGACCTGTACTTCCACCTCCTGCTCTACCCGTGGGAGATTGCCTGCAGCGGGCTGCTGGTGACCGAGGCCGGCGGCGTGGTGACCGACTGGGAGGGGCGGCCCGTGGCCGCGGGCGAGAGCCCGGTCATAGCGGCCAACGGGGCGGTGCACGCCGACTTCCTCAGGATCATTGCAGAGTCGGCTCGCGGATAGCGCCGTCGGCTTCGCTCCGACGTGCGCAGCGAGATGCCGTGCGACATGGATGATGGCGGCTCTCGACTCCGGTCACCGGACAAACGGGTTCCCGGGCCTGTTCCGCCGCGGCCTGTTCATGGCTGAGGACCGAACCGCTCGGGATGGATGAACGCTGCCATCTGCTCCAGGCCCTGCACGATCCTGGGGCCGGTGCGGTTGATCAGGTCGCCGTCGGTGACGTAGATTCGGTCTTCCCTGACCGCGGTAGTGTCCGTCCAGCCCGGAAGCTCCTGCAACACCTCGGGCGCGATAACCGCCGTGCCGTGCATTGAGTCCACGAGAATGATCTCCGGATCCAGGGCCACCAGCACCTCCATACTGAACTGCACCCAGGCGCCGGGCGCGTCGGCGGCGATGTTGTCACCGCCCGCGAGTTGGATGAGGTAGTCCACGAACGACCCCGGCCCTGCTGTCCAGGGCTTGGTGGGATCGGTGGCGTCAAACACGTAGAACACCCTTGCCCTGGTAGCGTTACCTACCGTCTCAACCGTGGCATCGATGCGGGCGCGCATGTCGCTGGTGATCTGTTGTGCCAGCCCGAGGCGGCCGGTGATGTAGCCCAGCAACTCTATGTCCCTCAGGACGCCCGGGATATCCTTCGGGTCCACGACGACGAAAGGAATCCCCACGGCATCGAGCTGGGCGATCTCGGCAACATGGCCGTCCGTGAAGACGACGTCCGGGTCCAGATCGACGATGGCCTCGATGCTGGGGGTGAAGTACCCGCCTATCGAGGGTTTGGACAGGGCTTCCTCGGGGTAGTTGCAGTAGTCGCTGACCCCGACTATCCGGTCGTCCAGGCCGAGGGCGAAGAGGGTCTCGGTAATGCTGGGAACGTGAGATACGATTCTCTTCGGCGTGCCGTAGAACACGAACAGCCTTCCCGCATCATCGATGCCGTGTATTTGGAACACCGCTGCGGGCGCGGCGGCTGGGATCACTGTTGCCGTGGGGGTGGGTGTTGCGGTTGGCGTGGCTGCAGGTGTGGGGCTGGGCTCCGGAGCGGCCGCGGGGGCAGCAGTCGGCGCTGGCGAGGGCGACGCTGCTGAAGTTGGCGCCTGTGTGGGAGCGGGGGTCGGTGAGGGAGGCGATGGCTCCGTGGGGCTCGGCGTCGGGATGTCTGTGGCCGTCGCGGTGGGGGTCGTCGCGGTGCCGGGCTCCGGGTTGCAGGCGCCGGCGCCGACACCGGCGGCGAGCACGAGCACGGCAATCAGGACCATCAACAGCGTCTTCATCACTCCTCCTGTTTATGTAGTCCGGAGATATGGAGTATACTCCAATACAGCGGATTATAACAAGCGTGGGCGGTGCCTGTCAACGCCCGGTCGGTACATTCCGGACGGAGTGAAGGTGCGAGACACTTGCCGTGGGGCAAATGGGGGGGCTGCAGCGCCCGCGGGCGTCCACCGCGACCCATGTCTTTCCCACATTCGCATGCGGTGGATGTAATAAATACTTGACATGGAGTCATCCATATATTACATTGTGTCATGTATTCATTGCCTTCCCCATCGGATGGGGTTGCGAAGAGGAGGGCCGGTCATGGCGCCGCTTCAGAAGAGGGCCTGGTTGGGTCTGGGAATAGGAGTGGCAATATCCGCCGTCGTCGTGGCGGTGCTCGGCATCAGGGGCGTCACCTCGTTCTACGAGGACGACGCGACGAGGTGGCTGGTGACGGCGCTCGTCGTCGGGCTGCTCGTGGCGTGGGCGGGGATCCTGGCGCCCGTGCTCCGTCCGGGACGGCGGAAGGCACTCAGCGACGAGAGGGACGCGGCGATAGTCAGAAACGCTCTCTACGTGCAGCTCTGGGGCGTGATTGGGACGATGGTGGCGTGGTCCATCGCGCTCACCGAGGTGTACTGGGACGAGGGGCGGATACCGATCGTCTTCCCGTACCTGATCTTCTGGTCGGTCATGATGGTCAACGTGCTGGCCCAGGCGATCGGCATCCTGGTGGGCTACCGGAGGATGAGCTGAGATGCCGAAGGCTGAGGTGGCGAACCGGATCAGAAGGCTCAGGTTCGACCACGGCGAAATGACGCAGCAGGAGCTGGCGAACCGCGCCGGCTGCACCCGCCAGACCATCGTCGCCGTCGAGGCGGGGAAGTACGTGCCTTCACTTTCGCTGGCGTTCAAGATCGCGAGGGCGTTCGGTGTGGGAGTAGAGGACGTCTTCCAGTATGAAGAGGAGGCGAGGTGACGGCTATGGGGAAGCGCGAGCAGTACGTCAGGCATCTGAGGCCCCTGCTGGAGAGCGCCGCCGGCGCCGCGGAGCTTGAGGCCTTCCTGGTCTCGAACTCGAATCTACCGGGACCCAGGGGCAACCTCGAGCTGGCCTTCGCCCTGGCCGACTGCTTCGAGACCCCGGAGGCCGGGGCTCGCCATCTCGAGATGCTCTGGAGCTGGAGCGCGATCTCCCCCGGGGAGGCGGGCGTCAACGATCCGAGGTCGTTTCTCACGTTCTGCGCCGTAGTCGGTCTCGGGACCTGGTGCCTCAATGCGCCCGAAGGTATCAGGGACAGGATTTTGGCCGCTGTCAAGGCCGCCGCGAGCGACCCGCGCTGGCGCATCAGAGAGGCGTCCGCAATGGCCTTCCAGCGCATCGCCGAAAGGGACTTCAGGATCGTGAAGGACGTGTTCTCGTCCTGGGTGAAGACGGCGACGCTGATGGAGATGCGCGCGATAGAGGCCGCCCTGGCCCACCCGCCCATTCTCAACGTCCGGGAGACGGCGGACTTCTGCTTCGAGATAACGGACGAGATACTGGGGCGCGTCGAATCGCTGCCGGGGGATGAGCGGCGGAGCGAGGAGTTCCGGGTTCTGAAGAAGGGCCTCGAGTACACGATCAGCGTCTTCGTTGCCGCCGCGCCGGAGACGGGCTTCCCCTTTCTGCGAAGGTGGGCGCGGTCGGATGACGCGGACGTCGCGCGCATCATACGCTCGAACCTCGCCAAGTCGAGACTGGCGAGGCGCTACCCTCAGGAGGTTCTGGAACTCCAGGACGCGATCGCCGGCAGCGGCCCGTAGCCCCGCGAACTGAAGCCGGGGCCCCTTCGTTGCAGCCACGCTTGCCTTCTGCTAGCATATGGCGGGCCACTCGCGAGTTGGTGGCGCGCATGCGGAATGGTGATGATTATGTTGAGTGAGCGGTGACGATGAATGACACTGCCTGGTACGCAATCGGCTCGGTAGCGGCGGTGCTCACCAGCTTCGGGTTCGTGCCGCAGATCGCGAAGATATGGCGCACGAAGTCGGTGCGGGATGTGAGCCCGGTCACTTTCGGCCAGTTCGCTCTGGGGACCACGCTCTGGGCCATCTACGGGGTACACTTGAGGGACGGGGTGATCGTAGCCGCCAACGTGATCGCCGGGTCCACCGTAATGCTCGGGCTGCTGCTTTACTTCCGGTTTTTCAAGAAACAGCCCGAGGCCAAGTAGGCGGCGACCCGCCCCCCGAGCGATGGGCAAGGGCAGAGGCGTTCCGTCGACCGCCCCTGCCCTGTCTGTCCCGGAGCGGATCGCTCAAATGCCCAGTTTCTTCCTGTTGGCCTCGATGTGGGCCTGGATGCCGTCCACGGCTCGCACGGCGTCAGTCTCGACGTTGAGCAGTCCCCCGGTGATCCCCCGGCAGTCCTCCGTCAGCAGCCCCACCAGTTTGGGCGCGCCGGTGACGGTGGGGACGGGGTTGACGTAGGTATAGAGCCCCAGGGCGAGGGCAAACACGGCGTCGATAGTGGCCTTCTGCTCCATGTACTCGGGCGCCACGGCGGCCACAGGCAGGTCGGGCAGGGGCACTCCGCCGAGCGCGTCCGCAATCGCGGCCAGGAGGTCCGCCACGCGCCCGGTGTCGGTGCACGTGCCGTAGCTGAGGACGGGCGGTACGTTCAACGCCTCACATATCTTCCTCAAACCGGGGCCGGCCATCTCTCTGGCCTCGGGCGAGCAGAGGCCCGCGACCTGCATCGCGCCGTTCCCGCATCCCATGGAAAGCACCAGGATATCCCGCTTGATCAGCTCCCTGGCCACGCGCACGCTGTGCACGTCCTGGCCCGAGTCCCGCAGCGTCGTGCATGAGACTAGGCCCGCAACCCCTCGCAGGGTCCCGTCCTTGATGGCCGCCAGCAGCGGGTCGAGGCTGCCGCCGAGCGCCTGCACAATGCTCTCTGTCGAGAAGCCGACCACGGCCTCCTTCATCGGCAGCCGGCGGACCGGCTCAACCGACGCCCTGCGTACCTTGAAGTTGTCGATCGCCATCCGCAGGAGCTGCGCGGCCTGCTTCTCCGCCTGCTCCGGCAGGTAGTTGATGCGGTCGGTGACGCCGTCGAACACGACAAGGTCGCTCACCGGCACCAGCCTGAACTTGTATCTCTCCGCGTAGAGAGGGTCGATCGGCATGGAGCAGTTCATGTCGCAGGCAAACAGGTCCACGCAGCCGCTGGCGAGAACGGCCTCCTGCATGATCCAGTTCCCGGTGAAACCGTAGAACACGTCGTCCATCTCCCACCGCTGGATCATCTCCTGCCCCGTCTCGATGTTGGCGATCACCCGCAGCCCCTTCGCGCCGGCGGCCCTGGCCTTGCGCTGCCAAGCCGGGTCGCGCGCCAGTTGCACCATGGCGAAGCCGAGGAAGGGTTCATGCCCGTTGGGCAGCACGTTTACATAGTCGGGATCGAGCACCCCCAGATCGACGCGCATCGGGTGAGGCCGGGGTATGCCGAAGAGGATATCCTGGCAGTACTCGTTCACTATCTGGCTCTGGTAGGCCATGGCCACACCGAGCCGCATGGCCTTGAGAGCGAGGCTCTGGTAGTAGCCGTCCACGTTGGTGAGGCAGGAGCTTGTGGCCCTCATCATCTCGCCGTAGATGCCTCCGGGGAAGATGTCGAGCTTCCTCCAGAGCGTCTTGCGCTCCTCCGGGGCCAGGGCCTCGACGATGCGGCTGGGCTCGTCCCACTTCCGGTTGAAATCGGCATCGACGAAATTACAGAGCCGGAGGGCGATTCTGCTCCGCGAGCCCGACGTGCCCACGCCGAGCCGGCCCGCGAAGTCCTTCAGCTTGCCGGGCTCCTTGATCTCGAAGGGGGTCTTGCCCGCGGCCGTGGCGCGAAGGGTCTTGACCGTCTGCTCGGTGTGGTAGTGGTACGTGGACGCGCCCATGACGTTCCTCAGCAGCATCATGCGCATGGCCATGCCGTCCGCGGTGATGCCGCACACTCCCTTCTTGTCCCTGGATGCGTCCGCGCGGCACGGCCCGTTGGAGCAGAGGTCGCAGCGCACCCCTCCCAAGCAGAACGGGCACCTCTTGTCGGGATCGCCCCCCATGCCCTGGGCCTCGAACCTGTCCCATATGTTGTCCATATTGTCGTTCTTGATTCTGTCGTAGACCTTGAGGACAGAATCGTGGTGGGAAATCCGGCTGCCTTCCATTGGTGCCTCCTTCCAGTGTCCCGCCCGCGCCGGCATGAATGTTACGTGTCCGCGGCCGGGATGGCCGTGCTGCAACCCGCTACGGCCGTGCTGGCATCGATGTTACCTGCCCGGAGATTGAGAAGTCATAACACCGGCCAGTGGAGAAGTTGCGAATTTGTCACATTTCCGCCGTCCCGTTTCATCACGCGGAGTCGCCCCTGATGCCGACCGTGACCTCGCTGAAGGGGACGTTCCTGCCGCTTGCGGCTATCGCCTGCCGGGCCATGTGTACCAGCCCGGAGCAGCATGGCACCTCCATGTGGACTACCTTGATGCTCTTGACGTCCGCCTGGCGCAGGATTGCGGTCAGCTTCTGCAGGTGCGCCTGGTAGTCGTCGAGCTTGGGGCACGCGACGAGCAAGGCGCGGTCTCGCAGGAAATCGCGGTGGAACTCAGGGTAGGCGAAGGGCACGCAGTCCGCCGCCAGCACCACGTCCGCCCCCTTGAGGAAGGGTGCTGTCGGGGGGACCAGGGCGAGCTGGACGGGCCAGTGGCCCAGCATCGACGGCCGGCGCTCGGTCTCCGCGGCCGCGGCATGTGCCGGTTCCTCCCGGAGGAACCGGGCCACGTTGGCGGAGGGGCAGCCTGAGAACGCCGGTGACTTGTCGAACTCGGTCACGGTAGTCGAAGGGCAGCCGCAGGGCAGAGTGTCCCCGTCGTGGCCATGCGCGCACAGGTGCTCTTCCACCGCGCCCTGGTCGAACTCCTCGGCCTCTCTCTCCTCGATGCGTATCGCGTCCATGGGGCATTCCCCGAGGCAGGCGCCGAGGCCGTCGCAGTAGACCTCCCCGATGAGCTTCGCCTTGCCGTCGATGATCTGGAGCGCTCCCTCGGCGCAGGCCGGCACGCAGGAGCCGCACCCGTTGCATTTGTCCTCGTCGATTTTGACTATCTTCCTCAGCGCTTTCGTCGTCATCTGCCACCTCCTGGACCGTTCCGTCCCCATCACCATGATAGGGCTCCGCTGGAGGCGGCACCATGATTTGCATCATGTACGTGGGACCCCGGCCGTCCGTCCCGGCGCGAAAGAAGGGAGCCGACCGGGGCTCACCCGGTCGGCTCCCTCTCCTGCCCTTTTCGCGGTGCGTCTGTTACGTTCGCCACGTGGCGACGAAGCGGAAGGGGAACATCTGCTGGATCTTGAGCCCGAGGCCCTCTATCACGTACATCAGGCCGAAGCCGTACCACACGGTGTAGGCGATGTAGAAGACCAGCGAGAACACCACGATGCCGGCTTTGTCCTTTATGTCCTCCGGCGCTATCCCGTAGTAGTTGTACGCGGGCTCAACGGCTCTCTCATTGGTCCGCGTCAGGATCTCGGCTTCGTCAAACATGCTCTCGTCTTCGAAGTGGCTCTTCATCGCCCTCAACGACTGCCACCAGTTGTAGAGCACCTGCCTATCATCGTAGCCGTACTTGTTCGCTATCGTCTCGGTATCGTTGTGATACACGGTGTCGGCGTCATCGAGCGTGGTCTCAAGGATCCGGCCCAGGTCACCGTTGATCTCCAGGTTGACCCCGGACGTAGCTGCTTGCGCGCCGGCGGCCTGGTAGAGCAAAGCGGTCTGCTCGGCCTGTTCCTCGGTCTTCATGTTGAGAGTAGCACTTACCGGGGTGCCCACGTAGGCAACGATGTCTTCCCTGACCTCGGGGATGTAGTAGGCGGAGCCCTTCGATATCGTGTTGTACAGCTCGTCCAGGTACCTGAGACCGTTCCTGCCGTCAAAGACCGGCGAGAATATAACGGCCAGCATCACTGCGAAGCCCGCCAGCATCGCCACACCGGTATAGAACTTGACCTTGTCGGTGATCATATCTCTACCTCTACTTTCCTGAGCTTCTTGATATTCCTCAGGAACGTTCCGATCACCCAGATCGCGAAAATGCCGAGCACGATGAAGAACACGTAGATCCCGATGTTCTCCAGCACGTCGCCGGCGCGCCCGGAGATCGGAAGCACGTCAAGGTCTCCCAGCTTGCCTGGCAGCGCGAATATGCGGTTGGCGAAACCGGCAAGCACCGCCATCGCGTAGAAACCGCGTATGTGCGTGCCCGGAACTACTCTCGTGACCAGCGAGCCCAGCTGTATCCCCACCAGGGACCCGAGCAGCATGCCTACGGCCAGGGTGTAGAAGATGAATCCGTATATGGCGTACTGCGCGATTGCCGAGTAGCCTGCGGTGAAGATGATCTGGAAGATGTCGGTCCCGACCGTGGTGCTGGCCGATACGCCCAGCGTGTACACGAAAACGGGGAAGGTCAGAAAACCGCCGCCGACCCCCATGATGCTGGCGGCGAGACCGACCACGGCACCGGTGAGGCACACGAACACCCACGATATCCTGCGCCCGCCCGGCGTGATGTTGTGATCGAACTTGATCATGGGCGGAATCTTGATCGACTGCATCCGTTTGGGAAGGCCGCCCATCTCTTCAGACTCGCCTCCTCCTCCATGTGCCGCCCCGCCGCCGCTTCTCCGGCTCTTGAGATAGTCCGTGAGGGCATAGAAGCCCAGGACCCCCAGCATGAGCGAGTAGATCGAGGTAATGAACGCGTCACTCAGAATGGGGTTGCTCTCGTAGAGCGCCCTGTTGATCATGCCGCCGACCGTAGCTCCGACAAGAGAGCCGATGACGAAGACCACCGCCAGCCCCACCGCCACATTGCCCAGTTTCCTGTGAATCACACTTCCCATGATGGCCTTGGCGAAGATGTGGAACAGGTCCGTGCCCACGGCCAGGATACCCTTCACCCCGAAGCTCATCAGGGCGGGGGTGATAATGAAACCGCCGCCGGCGCCGATACAGCCCGTGATCAGGCCCGCAATCAACCCGACGAAGATCGCCGCGAAGAACATGCCTGTCGTGTACTGCGCTGGCGTGTAGGCCTCCTTGCCTCCCAGCATGTCCGGAAGCATCCTGCTGACGTCGTCCGCATATGCAGAGCAGGCTACTATGCCGAGCACAACGGAGATCGTGAGCAGCGCCAGCAGGGCAAGGCGCTTCCGATCATGGAGGATGGTGTTGGACACGTTCATCTCCCACCTGGCATGGGCAGCGGCGCCTGCCATCATGAATCTGCCCCATTCCCTGAAGAAACTCATCGGCTGTCACTCCTTCCTGAAGACAGAACTGCGTCTTTCGCGTGCGGTTGCCGCTGTGCCCCGTTTCCTTCTCTGCGCAGCCTTTCCGTCCGCAACGTCACGTCACGGAACGGCGGGGTTCACAGTTCCCGTGCCGCCGGGCCCGTGCCCGTATTCACACATTGTCAACATCCCGCACTGATTCCTTCAGATGGCTTTCGACTTTCTGGACCTCCGGCTGCCGGGAAAGGAATTCCCTGAGCTCGTTGGCATCTTCCAGCGAGTGCACCACTCCCTTGACCTTGAGCACGCCGTCATGGATCTCGACTTCGATCTCGTCATCAACGACGTCGGTCTGCATCGCGATCCTCGCCCTCAGCTCGGCAGCCCGTGCAAGGTTCTCAATGGCCTTCTTGGACTCCGGGGTCGGCTGGAACTGCGGCAGCACCACCGTGGCATGTATCATCTCGTACGCATCCGGGATGCTCTTACGGCTCAAGTCGATCACCATGTCGAATGCCGTGGCGTCGCTCGCGTCCGTTCCGAAGAGGAACTTCGACCATCTCTCCCGCCGCTCATCGATCCTCTCGATTATCCGTGTGGCCTCTTTCCGGTCGATGGAGTACTCGTTGCGCGCCAGGACGGCTTTGATGCGGTCTTCCATGTCGGCTACGACCTTGATGCTCAGAATGTGCGGGAAGCCGCGGAGTGCCGCGTGCCCGTTGTTTCCGTGATATACGAGAGACTCCCCCTGCGCCTCTTTGCTCAAAACGGCGCGAAGACACGCGACATAGTGAATCCAGTCCAGGTTCATGCGCTGCATAATGCCCAGCTCTTTGTACCGGACCCTGTGCAGCTTTCCCTCTTCCCACCCGTATTGCGAGAGCTGGTCGACAATGACTTCCCGAGACAGCAGCTTGCAGCCAAGTTTCGGGGCGATGTACTCGGCCAGTTCCTTGGCGCCGCTGTATGTTCCTCGTGACAGGGTGATTATCGCCATCGTGTCCTCCTCATCTTCCGTTGGTACACTGTATATTGTCGGCTCGCAGCGCATACGCTGTCATCGCACACCATGCTTGATTGAACATGCGCATTAGTGCCAGTCACGCGGTGCTAATTGCGCGGTGGCGTACCCGCATTAATGCCTGCCCACTCAGGGGAGCGGCCAGGGTTCAGGTCGCACCAGCGAGCGCGCCGCGCACAAAGAGAGAAGGGAGCCGCAACTGGAAAGCTGCGTACTCCCCTCTACGGGCTATCGGGTTGGCCGATTCTTGCTGCTCTGCCTGGTCCCTGTGCCCTTCCGTGTCCCCTATGACCAGAGATGAGGCCAATTGGGGTCCTTGAATATGCCGTCTTTGTCATACGTGACATACTTGGTTATGGTGCTCCAGATCCTCTTCGCGTAATCCCCTATCCCCTTCCGTTCCTTCTCGGTTCTCTCCATGGGGAGATGCCTCAGTGTTAGATCCAGATGTGCCTGCATTGCGTCCTCCTCAGTTGTGCTCTCGGGCTATGATTGCCGGGACTCCTCGCCTCGCGACCCAGCTGACCGGCACCGTCTTGTTGATGCCAGACGCCCGGGCCCGTCTTCACCTCTTCTTGTCCCACATGTAGGGCCAGTTCGGGTCCTTCAAGATGGCGTCATCGTCGAACGTCACGTACTTCGATATGGCATTCCAGATTCGCTCGGCGCACCGCTTCATCTCGCTGGTCTTGGCCTCGTTGTCTGCCCTTCTGCCGATTACCGCCTGTCCGTATGGAACCGCTTTCATGGCGCCCTCCTTCTTCGGGTTCTCTCACGCTCCCATTGTCAACCAAGACCGGCTTTGAGGCATCGGACCAGGCACTCAATTACTTGCAGGCATATGCTATGAGGAACGCTGCACCCAAACGCCGTTTCGGATGTCGGAACCGCTGACGGGCGTGCCGGAGTCGGCAATACGACTGCGCGGCGAGACAGGGGTGCGTACTAGCGGCCACGGCGGCAGGTATTTCTACGCACCGCGTCTGGCGAAAAGGCGCAGGCCGATCCGGTGATATTGCTCACGCACAAACACGCATGGAGACAGGTGACACGGCAGCGCACAGGGCAGACAATGACCCTGGGGAGGTCTTGGATGGAGAAGATCAGGATAGTGATTGCGGACGATCATTCGGTGCTGCGGGAGGGCACCCGGAAGCTCCTCGAGGAGGAGGTGGACATGGAGGTGGTCGGCCAGGCCGTCGATGGAGACGAAGCCGTGAAGCTCACCCGGGAGCTCAAGCCGGATGTGGTCTTGATGGATATTGCCATGCCCAAGCTGGACGGCATCGCCGCCACGAAGCAGATCAAACACGAGTTCCCGGCGACAAATGTCCTGATACTCTCAGCCTATGATGATGACCAATTCGTGTTCAGGCTGCTGCAGGCGGGAGCGGCCGGCTACCTCCTGAAGAGCGTCCACAGTCAGGAGCTCGTTGCCGGAGTCCGGTCTGTCTTCCACGGGGAGTCCGTGCTCCATCCGGTGATCGCTCGCAAGGTGCTGAGCCGCTTCGCCCTCACTGCCGGAGAACCCTCCAGCGCAAAGACAGCCGGGGGACTTACGGAGCGTGAGATTGAGTTCCTCAAACTGATGACGAGGGGCCTCAGCAACAAGGAAATCGCGAGCGAGGTGAACCTCAGCATCCGCACGGTCCAGGGTTGCCTGGGCCAGATCTTCAAGAAGCTGGGGGTCAGCTCACGGACCGAAGCAGTTATATATGCCCTGAAAGAGGGGCTGGTCGCTCTCGAAGAGGTGCCCCAGGGTGAACCTGTCGAGATGTCCGGGGAATAGCGGCGGCCCTCGAACTGTCAGAGCGTAGACTGGCTACCCCCTGACCACCCGCCGGGCTCGACTTCGTCTGCGTCGGCCCTCTTCATCGGTGCGCACATCCGTCCGTCATCAAGCCCGACCGACCCATCCACAGTCAACACTGCGTCTACATGCGAGCATTATCGGCAGTCGCTCCAGCGACGTTTGTGTTACAATACGCATGAACGATTGGGGGCGACTTGGAACGGATCAGGATTCTGATTGCCGATGACCACGCGCTGGTGCGCGACGGCACCCGGCGAATCCTGGAGGCGGAGCGGGACATGGAGGTAGTCGCCGAGGCGGGCGATGGCGAGGAGGCGGTGACGCTGGCTTCCGCCCTGAAGCCGGACGTAGCGATCATCGACATCGACATGCCCAAGCTCGACGGGATCGAAGCGACGAGACAGGTCAAGGCGCTCTGCCCTGAGACCGCCATCCTGATCCTGACGGCCTACAGCGACGATCAGTTCGTCTACAGCCTTCTTGAGGCCGGAGCCGCCGGCTACCTGCTGAAGAGCATACGCAGCCCGGAGCTGGTCGATGCCGTCCGTGCGCTGCACGCCGGCGAGTCAGTCCTGCACCCCGCTATTGCCCGCAAGGTCCTGAACCGCTTTGTCTCTTCCTCCGGGAAGGCCCGGAAGCGGGAGCCGTCGGAAGCTCTCACCCAGCGCGAAATGGACATCCTGAAGCTGGTGACAAGGGGCCTGAGCAACAAGGAGATCGCCGAGGAGCTGTTCCTGAGCATGCGCACCGTTCAAGGGCACCTGGGGAGCATCTTCAGCAAGCTCGGGGTCGGCTCCCGGACGGAGGCCGTTGTTCGAGCCCTGAAGGAAGGCTGGATAGCCCTCCACGATGTACCCTGACTCACGCTCCGGCGACGGCACCTGAGGTACGGACGTGACACGGCGGATATCTGCGCACTCGCTGGGAAGGATCATCCGCAGGCCCGGTTTCTGGGTCATTCTGGTCCTATTCGTTCTCATCTCGGTCCCCCACTACGCGGAAACGCTCCACCCGCCCTTCGTCCATCGCTTCTTCGCGTACCTGGACCTGGACCGGCACGCCTTCGAGAGGACCCTCTACGTCGTGCCGATCGTTCTCGCCGGCTTCCTGTTCGGGCAGAGGGGGGCCTATGCGGCCTCGGTGGTGGCCCTGGCGTGCATGTTGCCGCGGGCCATACTGATCTCCCCGTCCACGGGCGACGCCATGTTCGAGTCGTTCGCCACCTTCTTTGTCGGCAACCTCGTGGGCTACGTGTTCGCGCTGCTGCACAAGGAGCGAAGGCGCCGGATGCAGCTGGACGCGCTCACCAGGACGTCCCTGGTGGTGTCCCAGTCCCTGGAGCTGGATCCGGTCCTGAAGAGCAGCATCGACAGCGTTGTGGATGTGATGAAGGTCAACGTTGCCCAGGTATTCCTCGTGGACGAGGAAGCAGGCGGCCTGGTCCTGGCCGCGCACCGGGGGGTGTCGCGGGAGTTTGCCCGGGGTGTGGACAGGCTCAAGATTGGAGAAGGGCTGAACGGCCTGGTGGCACAGACAGGAGTGTCGACTTATGTCAAGGACGCGTCTACCGATCCCAGACTCACCCGGACGGTATTGAAAGAGGACCACATCGGCTCGATGCTCATCGTGCCCTTGAAGTCCAAGGAGAAGGTCCTGGGCACACTCGCGGTCGGCATGAGGGGCTATCGCGAGTTCAGCCAGGATGAGCTGGAGATGCTCACCGGGATCGGCAACCAGATCGGCGTGGCCGTGGAGAACGCGCGACTGTACCAGAGCCAGCGGGAATTCTCCGAGAGGCTGCAGTCGTCGGAGGAGAGATACCGACAGTTGTTCGAGAACGCCCATGACGCCATATGGCTCCACGATCTGGAGGAGAACATCATCGCGGCGAACGATTCCTGCGTCTCACTGACCGGGTACAGCCGGGAGCAACTGCGGAGCACGAGGGCGGGGGCGCTCATATCCGCCGAGTCGGCGGCCGCCGTCGCCGAGGTCGAGAACACGGCTCAAGCGGGCGGGTCCACGGGGCAGTTGCTGGAAGTCACGCTGGTCAGGAACGACGGCTCTGAGGCGTACGTCCAGATGTCCACCAACCCGGTCTTCAGCAATGGCCGCATCGTGGCCTTCCAGCACATAGCCCGGGACGTGACCCAGGAGAAGCGGATGAGAGAGAACCAGCGCTTCTACCTGCAGCAGGTCACCATAGCCCAGGAGGACGAACGAAAGCGGATCGCGCGGGAGCTCCACGATGATACCGTCCAGGAGCTGATAGTGCTCTCGCGCGGGCTGGATGAGCTGGCCTCGACGGCGGACGGGATGTCGGAGTCCGCGAAGGCGAAGCTGGACAGCCTGTGGCATCAGACCAACGGCATCATAGCCGGCGTGCGGCGCTTGAGCCAGGACCTGCGCCCGGCGACGCTCGACCGCCTCGGCCTTCTGCCCTCGCTGGAATGGCTGGCCTCCATTGTCAAGGAGCACTCGGGCATAGATGTGGACGTCTTCGCCGAGGGCGACCAGCGCCGGCTCGGCCCCGAGATCGAGCTTGTGCTGTTCCGCGTCGTCCAGGAAGCCCTCAGCAACGTCCGGAGGCATTCCCACGCTACTTCCGCCAAGATCACAGCCGAGTTCGGCGACAGCGCCATCCGGATAAGCGTCGAGGACAACGGGCAGGGCTTCCATGTTCCGGCGGGCATCGGGGACCTGGCAAAGCACGGCAAGCTCGGCCTGGCCGGAATGCTGGAGCGTGCCCGGTTGGTGAACGGCGAAGTGATCGTGACGTCCGAGCCCGGGAAAGGCACTGTGGTCAAGGTCGAAGTCCCCACCTGATCGGCGGCTTCCCTGCGGAGACCGCAGCCCGGCTGCTGCCCCAACCCGCCTCCTCGCTCACTCGTTCTCCTGCAAGTAGACCCGGCGCAGCAGGCCTCCATCGCCTGCAGCAGCGCCTCTTTCGTCGCGGCCATCCTTCGTTCACTTCAGGTAGTGGAGCAGCAGGCGGAGCCGGCCGTGCCTGACCAGATAGGGGCCGGAGAACCTCATAACCTCGCGGATCTTCTCCCGATAACCCGGCGCGTAGCAGGGCGTGTCGCACTTGCGGCAGGCTGGCTTGGGATCGCAGGGGCACAGCAACAGCTTCGCAGTGCCGTGGCTGAGCAGCCGGCTGCAATCCTCACAGAGCACCGGGGCCCTCTCGCCGAGGACGGCGCGCAGCCTGTCGTCTCGGATGGGGTGAGGGGGCCTGTCCTCCGCCGCGTGGTGCTCGCGGCAGTAGACGGCGACGAAGTCGCTCAGGACCCTGAGGTCTTTCGCCTTCTTGCCGTCAAGCCTCTCGTACAGGCCGGGCACGTGCGTCGTCTCCGTCAGGGGAAGCAGCCCAGCTGGCAGGTGGCTATCTTTATGTTAAGTTTGTTGGCCTTGTCGCCGACCACACCTGGGGCGACTTTGAACTTCTTGGCTATCCTGAAGGCCTGGGCGCAGGGCAGCCTGCCGTTGACGAGAGATGCCCGCATCTCCTCTTCCAGCGTCGTGTCCATGGGTGCCTCCTCCGTTCTCGTGCCGGCGGGATACCAGCCCCGCCATCTCTATGATACCCCATGCGCAACGGTCAGCGCTCCATACTGTCGCAGCCCTTAGCCTGCCGCCAGCGCTCTTCGCCGAGGCACTCGCGGGCCGCCGAGCACCAGTCGATGCATGAGGGCAGCTTCTCCTTGTAGACCCAGCCGCCGCACTGGTGGCATTTGACCCTGGTCTCGTTGGAGAAGATCTCCTCGACAAAGCCGCAGTTGGGGCACTCGTGGTCCTCGGCCTTGAGCCATCGGAAGTCCTGACCGGGACATCGCAGCGTCATTCGAATCACCCCCCGGGCGGCGTATGTGGCCTGTCGCCGCCTTCTGAGGAGGATGATAGACGGCCGGCGCGTTCTTGACTATGACTTAGGTCATGGAGCGGTGCGGCGGATGAGGCGGTGCGACCCCGCCCCTACGGCACAGGCTGCGCCGGCGGGCCTTCGCTCAGCGACCGCAGCCTGGCCTCATCGACGATGGCGGTCCTGCCCCGGGCGGAGCGGACGACGCCCTCCTTGCTGAGGCGGCTCATCACGCGGATCGCGGTCTCGGTGGTGGTCCCGGACATGTCCGCGATCTCCTGACGCGTGAACGGGAGAGTGGGGCCGAGCCTGGCGGAAAGCATGAGCAGGATGCCGGCGATACGCTGTTCCACCCTCTCGCCGGCGATATCCCGGAGGCGGCCCTGCGCGTCGCGGAGCCGGCCTCCCAGGACGTAGATGATCCTCAGCGCGACCTCCGGGCGCTGGGCCAGAAACGACAGAAAGCGCTCTCTCCCGATTGCCAGCACCTTCGCCGGCTCGGCGGCCTGGGCCGAAGCCGGGAAGGGCCTGTTCTCGAAGACGGCGACCTCGCCGAACATCTCGCCGGGCCCGAAGAAGGCGATGATGAACTCCTTGCCCGACGAAGCATGCTTGAGCACCTTGATCTTGCCCTCGGCGAGGACGTAGAAGCTGTCGGGAGGGTCCCCGTCCCAGAAGACGAACTCGCCGGAATCGAAGCTGCGCTCGACGGCGATCTCAGCCAGCTCGTCGAGATCGTCTCCGCTCAACCCGGAGAAGACCAGCGATCTCTTCAGTATTGCAGCCCTGTCAGCATTCATGGCGCGCGGTATTTCTGGAGGCGGAGTCCGCCCGAAGCGGTACGGGCCGATTATAGCACATGCCGCCGCACGGCCGACGTCCCTCTGTCTGGACAGCCAGACGTCTGGACGCCTAGCTGCGCTTCGCTTCACGCCGGTTTGCCCGTCGATCTCCGCTGGTTTATCATAGGCGCTGGCGGGCCGGGGTCACAACGCCGGGGCGGCAAGCCAGGGAGGACGGCGATGTTGAGCTGGGAGAGCAAGCTGTCGGCGGTCGATACCGGGCAGGAGTCCTTCGACACGTGCTTCGCCTGCGGCCGGGACAACCCGGTGGGACTCAAGCTGAAGTTCGTCAGGGGACCCGGCGAGGCACGGTGCGAGTTCGTCATAGGCAAGCACTACGAGGGCTGGGACGGCGTCGTCCACGGCGGCATCGTGTGCACCATCCTTGACGAGGCCATGGCCCATGCCTACTTTCCCGAGACGAAGGGCCTCACGGCGAAGGCGGAGTTCAGGTTCAGGCAGCCGGCGCGCGTCGGCGTGCCCATGGTGGTCACCGGCAGGCTGGTGAAGAGGACGCGGAAGCTGCTCACCACTGAGGCCGTGATCTGCCTCGAGGACGGCACGGTGGTGGCGGAGGGCGTCGCGCAGGCGTACGTCGTCGGCCGGGGCCGAACCGTCAGCGAATCCACCTGACCCGCCGGGTCAGCCAGACGAAGTGGCTCACCGATACTGCCGTCATGACCGCCACGGACACGGCAGCCCGGGGGTCGAAGAAGATCAGGGCGATGGCCGCGGCGGCGCCCCCGTTCTTCCTCGTAGCGAGCATCATGAGGCTGATCCGGTCGGCAGCGGTCACGCCCATTCTCGCCGCGGCGAAGTTGACGACTTCGGCGAGGACGTACGTGGCGACGAACACGACGGCGGCCGCGTGCAGCAGCACTCCGGGGTCCTCGAAGAAGACATCCCGGTTCAACCCGACCAGGGTGTAGATTACGAGGAAGAAGCCCCAGTTCACCACGGGTTCCCTCCCCCTCTCTACGTGCGACGCCACCGGTGTCCGCCGCAGCAGGCGTGATACCACGATAGGCACCACAATGAGCTCGGCGAGCGTTACCAGCAGCCGCGCCGGGTCGATGTAGCTGGCTCCCAGGAACATCAGGCTGATCAGCGGCGTGATGGCCAGCGACGCCACGTAGAGGGCCACGGTCCCCAGGAGAGCGAACCTGGTGTTCCCTCCCAGCAGAAGGGTCAGGGGCACCACTGCGACCGCGGGCGGCGCCGCGGCGATGAGAACGAAGCCCCGATGCAGCTCTACGTCGTCGATGAGAAGGTACGACAGGCCGATGTAGGTGCCGCTGAGGATGACGAAGTTCAGCACGAGGGCGACGACGACGGGGCGCCACACCTTTTTCGAATCCAGGAATACCCGCGAGGAGATGTCCATGATCGAGACGGTCATGACCAGGGCCAGGACCGGCACGAGTGCGTGCTCCGTAGAGGCCGCGCCGCGGCTCAACCCGAGGCCCGCCGCTATGGCGACGATGAAGATGAAGCTGCTGTTGTTGAGCAGGGCGATGATGCGGGCTCTGGATGACATGGAAGTGCCAGGGTCACAGGGTCAGGACCTGAGCGGAGGAACCACGGGCTCGCCGGATGGTGCTGGCGGCGTACGCAGCGGGGCGGTCCCACCGTGTCTCCACATCCCTGGCACTGTAGACGTATTGCCGCGGGTTGTCAATGTCAGCCCCGCGCGGGTTCTATTTACTTGCGGTGTGAGGGAGAATAGAATGAGTGCGTGGCTCGTAAGTCATTTTCTGCATTCATGGCATCTGTCGCAAAGCATTGGTTCGTGCCAGCTTTGTTGGAAGCCATCGGCTTGGGTGGATTGCTATG